>JALRFH010000004.1 GCA_023253715.1 Halieaceae bacterium | reverse complement strand
GAATTAACAGTGGCGGCGCGCGCGAGCGCTGATCCAGACTCCAATCCGCGCTTGCGGACGGCGCTGGCGGCGGCGCGGGCTGCGAACATGCCAAAAGACAATATCGAGCGTGTGCTAAAACGCGCCGAGGGCGGTGAAGGTGAGACCTATGACGAAATCCGTTATGAAGGATATGGCCCCGGCGGCACTGCACTGATTGTCGATGCGATGACCGACAACCGCAACCGCACCGCATCAGAGGTGCGGGCCGCCTTTAACAAATATGGCGGATCGCTCGGCGAAACGGGATCGGTCAGCTTCATGTTTGATAAGGTGGGGCAGATTGTATATGCGCTGGATGTAGCGGATGCGGACACTATGTTTGAAGCGGTGCTAGAGGCTGGTGCTGATAATGTCGAGACTGATGATAATGGTCACGAAATCACCTGTGCGCCGGAAAATTTTAACAATGTACGCGAAGAGTTAGAGGGCCGGTTTGGCGCGCCTGAAGAGTCTGGGCTGACATGGAAACCGCAAAATCTAAGTATACCGCCTCACCAGTCTTGTTTACACCGTCGCCGGCATCACAACGCTCCTTCGCTGCACGCGAGGCAACATCACGAGGCACAAGGTTACCGAAGGCTGGGTAGCGACGCTCGAGATAATAATCTCTGTTTTCTTCAGCGATGTCGTTCGGGTGAAGTTTACCCGCGCGGATAGCTTCTGCATCTTCCTTTTTCGCAGGAACCCAAATACGACCGTCGTTGCGCAACGACTCTGACATCAACGTCAGTTTACTTTGGTTCTCACCACTGACTGGAATACAGGTTGGGTGAATCTGCGTAAAACATGGGTTTGCCATGTAGGCTCCTTTGCGGTGTGCTTTCCATGCAGCGGTTACGTTCGATCCCATCGCGTTTGTGGAAAGGAAGAATACGTTACCGTACCCACCCGTACACAGAAGTACTGCGTGAGCACTGTGGCGCTCAAACTCTCCTGTGACCAAATTCTTCGCGATGATACCGCGCGCCTTACCGTCTACGACAACAAGCTCTTGCATTTCGTGACGTGCATACATTTTCACACGACCCTTCGCTATTTGACGGTTCAATGCAGAGTAGGCACCGAGCAACAACTGCTGCCCTGTCTGACCTTTTGCATAGAACGTACGGCTTACCTGTACACCACCGAAAGAACGGTTGTCGAGCAAACCACCATAGTCACGTGCAAAAGGAACACCTTGAGCGACACACTGGTCAATAATATTGCGGCTTACCTCAGCCAAACGGTGAACGTTGGCCTCTCTTGAGCGGTAATCACCACCTTTGATCGTATCGTAGAACAGACGGTACACTGAATCCCCATCGTTCTGGTAGTTTTTCGCTGCGTTGATACCCCCTTGTGCTGCGATGGAGTGTGCACGACGCGGAGAATCCTGGAAACAGAATGCTTTCACGTTGTAACCCATCTCAGCTAAAGAAGCTGCTGCAGATGAACCGGCTAGACCGGTACCTACGACGATTACATCAATTAATCTTTTGTTTGCAGGCGACACCAATGGGATCTCGCCTTTATGTTTTGTCCACTTCTCGCCTAATGGGCCTGCTGGAATCTTAGAATCTAATGCCATAGTA
>JALRFH010000247.1 GCA_023253715.1 Halieaceae bacterium | reverse complement strand
GGCAAAGCATCAAGGACGCTATAAAATAAAGCGCCTCGTAAATTACGCGCGACTCGAGATCCGATGAGCAGCCATCCAGCACGCGTGAAACCCTTGCGGCACCCGAACAGGCATTTTGACTCGTGCGATCGGCCCTCTGCTGATATCACGTGCATCAAAAACCTGCAGCTGTTGCTCTTTGGTTAAATCGTTCCAGACGAAGGTGACGACATAACCATGATCTTCGCTTTCAGGGTTGTCGGCCGGCGCAAACCAAGGCTCGTTATACCAAGCATGTATTGGGTCATCCGTCCAAGACCCCACACACTCGCCGGTTCGCGTATTGAATTTTCGAACGCCAATCCAGTGCAATGTTTCCGGATCATGATCGACCAAATAAGCCCACTGCGTGGGACGCCCAGTGCGGCTACTATCGTAGCTTGGAAACTCGACATTAAAATCGGGATTTAAGCATTTCTCGTTGCCCTCGCCCGTTACCAAATTCATGCGGTACTCCCACAAACGCGCATCCATTTTAAGCTCAGCGATGTTTTTTGCCGTGCGCGCTTCGTCGATAGAACCGTCTTCATTGATCACGGGCATAAACCGACAGGCCACCATCACAATCTCATCGCCCTCTTCCCAAGAGTTCACCACGTGGTACAAAAAGCAGGGCGAAAACTCAAACCACTTAAGCTCTTCGGTTTTACCAAAGCGCGGAATCACGCCAAAACGAGCCGGAGTATCAGCGTTAAAAAGTATTTTGTGGCGTCCGGCTGCATAGGCCTCTTCGCAATGCCAAACCGGCAGGTCATGCAGAACCGAGTAATGCTCGGTTACTGCCATATCGTGCGGCAAACGGTTGCCCGGCAATGGGATTTCGACGTGGTGCTTTAACTGTTTGTCGGGCCCAACCACACCGTAGGTCATGTGGGGCGCTTCGTGAAAATAATCAAAGTAGAGCAACTCTTCGGTGACTTCATCCACTTTAGGGTGGGCCGAAAAGCCATAACCGGGGGCCGCCGTATACGGCGCGGGGCCGAGCGTTTCAAGTGTTATTGGATCAACAAGATAAGGTTCGCCCGCTAAGTACCAAGAAGCGACAGCGACACCGGCATGGCCAATAACATCGGTATTGGCGGTATCTTTCATAGGTTGGCTTTGTGATTCCTTCAGCGAAGACATAATGCCCCAGTATTCCGAGTGCCCTGTCTGGTCTTCTTTTTGCCAACCTTCGGTGCGAACCCACTTGTTGCGGATGGTCACCTTGCCATTGTCGAAGTGGGCATTAAACAACATCCCGTCGCCGTCGAAAGGGTGGTGCATGGCTTTAGGCTCAAAGCGCTGATCGGGCCCATTACGCAGATATACCCCGTTTAAATCGGTGGGAATTTCACCTTCGATTTCGAGGTTTTCTAAGACTTTTTCGTCAAATACTGGCGCGTAAGCACCCGTCAAAAAAGGCCCGTGATCTATTCCAAATGGCGCCTCATCAAAACGTTTACCCATCGCAAACCTCACATACTCTAAATTCAATTGGCAAACCTTAACGCAAACCAGTTCACTTATACAAGTCATTTAGCTTAACACAGATCAAGGTTGAGGGAGCTCATGCATCAAGACAAAAAGCCGTTAGAATGAAACTTCGCTGGCAATAATCTCGTGATGACAATGATCGCAGCGAACAAGCCCTTGCAATGGCTCGCCACAAGTTCGGTGGGTCAATCGCATTGGCGCACCCGAACCGCTACTACACCAGTTGTCACCCCACTGAAGCAGAGTGATAAAGTACGGTAGCAAGTCCGCGCCTTTGGCTGTTAAGTGGTATTCATAGCGCAATACCGAGGGGCGATAGGGTTTCTTGTAGAGAATCCCGTTATCCACCAGCAGCTTTAACCTGTCCGATAAAATATTGGTGGCAACGGGCAGCTCTTTGTGGAATTCCTCGAACCGAACTAAGCCATGATAAGCCAACGCAATGATATTAGAAGTCCAGCGATCGCCGAGCAATTCAGTTAGGTTGCGGTATAGAGAGGTACCCTGCCCCTCGTCGGCAATCGTTTTCGTCGCCCGCCGTCGAGTTTTTATTTCTCGGACGTCAAGTCCTGCACCTGGGCCTTCACGGTATTCAATATCCTGCCATCTAACTGATTGGGCACAATGTTTACAGACAAATTCAGGCCAAAATGAATGCCCGCAAGGCTGGTGATGAAGATCGATAGCATCTAAATCGGGGTTGCTGTAGTACTGGCGCTCCCACACCATTGCCATAAGAGCATTGTTGTACAAGGCAACTGACTTTTTAGTCAACCGATACACAGGTTTGCGAGCATCGCCTTCCACGCTCTTTTTGATACATCCGATTTCCTGCAACCAAGCCAGACGGTTCGACAAGATGCCTCTAGAGGCACCGGTTGCCTCTAACATCTCACCAAAGGTATTAATGCCCCAGAACACCTCTTGCAAGATCAGCAAGGTCCACATGTCGCCGATCTCATCAAGCGCACGGTTAATGGAGCTCGCTCGCGTCTGAATGCTACGCCGCAATTCGGCTGACTCAGTTACTTTAGGTTCACCTGCCACTATTGAATAACTTTCCTTTCAGTCTTATTATGCAATCAAACAACAAGGATTAACCATGTCCAATCAGGCTACAAGGCTACGATTACCGATCATTCAAGCACCGATGTTTTTGCTATCGGGCCCCGAAATGGTAATCGCGAGCGCCAAGGCGGGCATCATGGGCTCATTCCCTACCCCGAATACTCGCACCGCCGAGCAACTAGAGCAATGGTTAATTCAGATTACCGAAGCGCTCGCCGACACGCCGTTTGAGCACAACTGGGCCATCAACCTGATTATGCACCCTACCTACCCAAGGCGTGAAATCGACCTGGCACTTGCAGTCAAGTACAAGGCACCGGTCGTTATCACCGCACTGGGCAGTCCTAAAGGCGCATTGGAGGCCGTGCACGCCTATGGCGGCAAGGTGTACGCCGATGTTATTAACCTAGACTTCGCCAAGAAAGCAGCCGCCGCGGGCGCCGATGGCTTAGCGCTAGTCTGTGCGGGGGCTGGTGGTCACACAGGGTTCTTATCACCCTTTGCGTTTCTTGAAGAGGTCCGCCGCTTTTTTGATGGCGATATCATCTTGTCAGGGGCTATCGGCAGCGGCAAAGCGATTCACGCGGCCAAAATCCTAGGCGCTGACTACGTGTACATGGGTACACGTTTCATCGCGTCTGAAGAAAGCATGGCAGTAGACGGCTACAAATCCATGGTGACTGACTCGAATATCGGCGATATCGTCACCTCCGATGCGATTACTGGCGTCAAAGCCAACTGGTTAAAAGACAGCTTAATCGCCGCAGGTTTTGATCCAAACAACATGCCGAGCGCTGCCAATGTCAACTTCGCTGAAGCAGGCATTGATTCCAAGCGCTGGAAAGATATTTGGGCCGCCGGACAAGGCGTTGGGGCCTCGACTCAGATAGAAAGTATTGCCACTATCGTAGACCAACTAGAACGTGAGTACCGAGCGTCGGTGCAGGACCAGCAAGGAGAATAACAATGAGCGCATCAGAAATATACGTACTCGGCGGCGAACAAATGCGTCGAAACAGGGAACACCATTCCCATGTTAAACGGCTTGCCTTCTGCTTTATATTTTTCAACAACAGGCTTTAACGCATCTGCTTT
>JALRFH010000168.1 GCA_023253715.1 Halieaceae bacterium | reverse complement strand
GTCATTATTTTATCGCGGATATTGCATGCAATTTAGTGGTGACACCCTTTTCGTACTAGCCTAATTCTTGCGAATTCCCTATACTGCACGCCTCCGCCCGTAGCTCAGCTGGATAGAGCACCAGGCTTCGAACCTGGGTGTCGGGAGTTCGAATCTCTCCGGGCGGTAAGCCCCCTTCATGGGGGCTTTGTCGTATATGGATCTTGGGTAAAGAGTTCGAACGGAGGAGTTCGACAAATCGGCAGGATAGCCGATTTGGGCGCCGGGCATAGCCTGCGGCCTCCGCCTGAGCGCCAAGGATGGCGCGAATCCATGTCTCTTGTGCCATGCCGGAGACACGGCTAACGCTTATCTGTAGAAAGCTATAACTTAAACTCCCAGGGGTTGATAACCTCAATCTCCCCAGCTTTAAAAGGATTCGTATCTCGGGTGGCGACCTTCATTGAGCAGCTATGTGCGATTGCGGCTATGTAGCCATCGGCAGCACTTATCGTAACGCCATTCGATTTAGCTCGCGACATCAGTGCTCCGTAGGACTTCGCTGCATCGACGTCGAAGGACAATATTCGCCCTCGAAACAAGGGCAAAATTTCTGAGCGCAAGCGATTTAGTAATGTGTCTTTTCGGCGTCCGGTGGGCAACGACTCCATTCCAAAATACAGTTCAGCAACTGTGACCGTACTTAGATACAGTGTCTCTAGACTCTGATTATCAATCCATTGCACGACGTCAGCGTTGGGTTGTTGTCGAAGCGGCTCTGAAATCACATTGGTATCTAAAATGATCATTCAAAGCTCATCGGTTTTGCAGGGTCAGTATCTCTAACACTAGTCAGTGTTTGATATTCTTGATTACTGAGAGCCGCTTCTTCGCCAATGCTAAGCAGCATTGACCCTAGTTTTACCCTGTCTTCTGGCTGAACGGCACGCGCGAGAATGTCTCGCATTTCTGCTTCGGCGCTACGACCATGTTTCTCGGCCAAAGCTCGGAGACCACGATGAACTTCATCGGGGATATTTCGAATAGTGACAGATGGCATGGTTTTCCTTCGGCTTGCACAAAGATGATTGCATTATATCAAAGTGATATCACATTGATAAACATCAAAAGGCGCCATTACGCCTCTGACCTACGCAATCTACATCCGAATCAACAAAGGCACCTTTACCTATCCACTATTGTTGCGCCTGCAGTACTTCCTTGGCCGCACGTATCCCTGACTCCAGTGCTCCATCAAAGTACCCACACCATTGCTGTGCCGTTTCAGTACCGGCCCAGTGAAGTCTTCCTACTGGCTCGCGCAAGGCGTCACCGAACTGCGACATTACCCCCGGAGGCATGTGCGCCACATAACCGCCTAGGCTCCACTCTTCTTGGGTCCAGTCTTGATCTACATAAGCGATGGGGTTGGCTGCGTCCCTGCCAAAGTAATCGACGAGGTCCTGAGTAATTTGTGTTTTGCGATCTTTCTCTGACCAAGCGCTCATTTCAATCGCATGAGCGCCATCTAAAAAGCCTACTAATAGGCCGACACTTTCATCGTCTGGGCTTTGGTCAAACAAAATATTGAAATGATGCGAGTCACTGACAACGGCTCCTGTTAGACCCTTGGAGCGCCAGAAGGGTTTTTCGTAAGCCACATGCACCTTGATCACAGCCCCCATCGGCATGCGCTGCAACAAACCCCATTTTTGCGAGGGTAGTTTGGGCGCATAGTGTATCTTTGTGGCGAGCCCGGGCGGTGTTGCAACAATCACGTGCTGGCAGGTGTAGGTATGCTCTGTCGTACTTACCTCTACTCCCGTGTCATTTTGGGTGATTCCCCTTACGGGGGAATTCAACACAATACAGTCGTTTAACTGTTGAGACATTCGATAAGGTATTTGCCATGCACCGCCAACAAATTTGTCTTGCTGAGCGCCTCCCCGTGTATTGATCAATGATTCAAGGCCCTGACCTTGGCGCATATATTCGAGTAGGCACAGATACGACACCTGATTCGGCTCTGCACACAATAGGGCCCTTGTGATGATGCGCACAAATTCGCGAGTCGCGTCGGTGAATACATTGGACTTAAGCCAGCTTTCAATCGATTGCGAATCCCAACGCTGGGCCTTTTTACCCAGCCAGGGCTTATGCGTATTTAGACTTTTGATTTGCCGCTTCCAGCGTTGTTCCAATAAGCCGAGCTCAAGCAACGATAATATGGGTAAACGGGGGAGATCACCGCGGTACCGACTGAGCTTATGGTTTAAGTAGAGTAGATTCTCACCTTGGGTATATTGCGGGTAGGTCTCAACCTGAACCGCTCTGGCTTGTTCCAGTAGCAAATGTTGATTAGGCCCCACCCATTGGCCACCAAGGTCGATGGTGTTGCCGCAAATTTCACCCGCTTTACAGCGCCCGCCGACACGGTCGCGTGCCTCTAGCACTAGAACCTGCTTTCCTGATTCTTTAAGTTCGAGCGCCGCTTTTAAACCTGCGAAGCCGGCGCCCACTACGATGACATCCCATTTGTTACTGTTCATTGTGACGCTCCCAGTATTGGGTTCAGGCTAGTCCTTTGGTTTCAGACATACAAGGGATATAGGTATATATCGAATGCTGGCGTAACGTGCCGCTTATCAAACAAGGAGGCAAAAAAAAGCCCCATGCCTAGGCACAGGGCTTTGATCGCGTCTAGTGCTTAAAGAGCAAACTTGATACGTCCGTACAGGATCTGACCGCGTGGGTCGTGATGCTTGGGATCGTAGCTGAAGTTCGCTGCATCATAGAGTTTCGGCGCGTCTTCGTCGGTCAGGTTCTTGGCTCCCAAGGTTAAGATAGCCTCGGTGCCACCCATCTCAAAGCTGTACGCGTACTGCAGATCAAGCGTTAACCAAGAGTCGATGCTTGAGCTGTAACCCGCGGGGATACCACCCCGGGTGGTCTCGTAGCTTGAAGTGTAAAAACCCATCAGCGCGACTTTATGATTGTTGCGTGTCCAGTCGGCGGTTACGTTGACCTTGGTTTCAGGCATTGAGCGCACAAAGTTGTCGTAGTTGAAGTAACCCACAACGTCCTGCGTGCCTGACGCGCCAGTACAGCCACGTGCGTTTGCGCCGGTGCAAGGAATCTCGTAGCTCAAGAAGCGAGTCGCGGCTACCGAAACACCAATATCGCCCATATCGGTTGATTTCGACCAGTCGATCGACAAATCGATACCGTCGGTGTCTACGGTTTCTGCGTTAATGTACTGAACGTTTACGCCACCCAGTGATCCGTTGGCGTTACGGATGACGTCAGCCCCATTGGGGTCGGCGTTGAGTTTACCCTGGGCGTTCTCAATGGTGATCACGTCCTCATAGTTAAACCGCCAGTAATCTAAGCGAACGGTTAAGTCATCGGTAACATCGTAGACGGCGCCAATGTTGTAGTTGTTTGACGTTTCAGGCTGAAGGTCAGTGTTGCCTCTCGCGTTAACGCGGACAAACAACGCACCGCCGCCTACGAGGGGGTCAACTAAGCCCTGAAGTGACGTTCCTTGGTTGTACAGCTGTACTAAAGATGGCTCGCGGAAGGCCGATGATGCCGACGCACGCAGTACTAGCTTATCGGTCGCTTGCCAGCGCAAAGACAATTTAGGGTCGACACTGCTGTCTGACGAGAGGTTCTCGTAGCGCACAGCCACGCTAGCCTCTAAAGTATCTGACAGTGGCAAGTTGGCTTCTGCGAACAGCGCATACGAGTCACGCGATACATCGACTGGCGTACCACCACCCAAGAAAATCAAATCAACTGGGATCAAATCGCCAGTAACGGGATCGTTGGTTTGGGTGTAGATATCGTCACGCTTAACGGCATAACTCTCGTCACGCCATTGCGCCCCAGCGGCGAAACCGACAGGGCCTGCTGCCATGTCGAACAGCTCGCCGCTGACGACAAAATCTGCCACTGTCATTTCAGTTTTACGGTTGGTGTAAGTCAGGTGACTCATCCAGTCGATCAGCTCTTGCGAGTTTGCGCTGGGGTCAAACAGGTTGAAGGTCTCGTTACCACTCGTCCCGCCGTTACCCGCGATGGCGGCATTTAAGCGTGAAGCGATGGTGTCAGGCTGACGCGCAACGCGGTCGTTCTCCGAATAGGTCAGTGCACCCATCCAGCTCCAACCGTTGTTAAGCTCGCCGTCCAGTTGCAAGCTGGCGCGAATGGCTTCGCTGTCACGCGGTGCGAATGGAGCCGGAGCCTCAGCACCTAAGGGGCGGCCGTACCAACGCACGGGGACGTTGAAGGGGCTACCACCCTGACCGGGTAAAATCGTAGGGAAGGTTAAGTTCGGGTACGAGGGTGACTGAGGGTTATCCAATACTTCGTGATGGGTCCAGCCTAATTCCGCCATCATGCTCAACGTATCGGAAAACTCATGGGTTAAGTTAGCGTACAACTGCGACTTTTCTTCCTCGTTTACGATGTTGAAGCGAGGGCCATACAGAAAGCCACATTTTGCGCCGCCACCAGTGCTTGGGCCAAAAACAACATCTTGTGGTACGTAAGGCGTACCGAGCAAACCGCCATTCGCTTCACAGTTTGCATCAGGCACGGTCTCGACAAACGCGTAGTTGCCGGCGTAATCGCCCGTGCCCACTGCGTTAGGCCCCAAGACCAAAAAGCTACGCCCCAATGTACTGATAGCATTTTCGGTGGTGTAAGGGCGTTCCGCTGAACTCAAAGAGTCCTGCTTGATCATGGTCCCTGCCACGGTTACGCGAGTTGTGTCGTTACCAAAGCCCGCCAAGAAGTTAACGTCGTATTTGCCGGCACCACCGTCGGTGATTTCTTCATAACCGGTTGAGATTTCGATGCCTTCGACGTCTTTGCGCAAAATAAAGTTAGCTACACCGGCTACCGCGTCAGAGCCGTAGGTTGCGGTCGCACCTTCCTTTAAGATCTCGACGCGCTCAAGCGCTGCCATTGGAATGGTGCTGGTGTCGACAAACACGCTGCCGTCGTTGGCAACTGCTGCAGCAATGGTTTGGCGCTTGCCGTTAACGAGCACCAAGGTTGAACTTAAGCCCAGGCCGCGTAAGTTGATGTTGCTGGTACCTTGTGTCTCACCCGAGGTAAACGAGTCGGGGTTGTTTTCAGTACCGCTGCTGACAGACAATTTGCTGGTTAACTCACCTACGTCTACCGCGCCTGAGTTGACGATGTAGTCAGAGTTTAGAACTTC
>JALRFH010000092.1 GCA_023253715.1 Halieaceae bacterium | reverse complement strand
CTATGCCTTTACCTCTTCTCATTCCGGTTGCCGTTGGACTTGCCGGCCTTTTCGGTGCAGGAAAGGCTATTCAGGCCGCGTCCCGCAACAGTGAAGCCAACGATATTCATAAGAATGCGGCAGAAATCGTCGACATTAAAGGGGTCGGTACCATCGATCAACTCTTGGCTATTGAGAATACCGTCGCCGTCTGCGTCGGGATCTACGTCATCTGCGATCCCATCGCCGTCGGTATCGATAAATAATGCCGCTTTGCCAAAGTGAATTTGCACACTGGCGTCCACGGCGGGGTTCTGCACGGGGTATTCTTTGGTAATGCGGACTAAGTCTTCAATACCGTCGCCGTTCATGTCGTGCAGAATGCCCGTGTACTCGCCAAACTCATTAGCAAATACACCCCTCTGCTCGTAGTCGACGTAGCTAAAGCCGGTGTTGCCGTTGTTCAAATATACATAGGGAGTTTGCAGCTTGGTCCAGTTATCACGCCATGAATTCGCGAAGTTATGCATAACAACATCGGTTAGGCCGTCGCCATTCACATCTCTACAATCAAAAAAGTTCCCGTGCTCTATGATCTGTTCATTAGTCACACTCAATGGCGACAAAACCACATCATCGCCGCTGATGTCCAAAAACATCAAAACAGACACAAACTCTTCATCAGTGGCATCAGCCAGACCATAAACTCGATTCTTATCCAGTGCTTTTTGACCGACAATGCCCGTGCCGCTGACCTGCGCCATAAAATAGGTCGAACCTTGATCCTGGATTATGCAACCTTCCTGGGTAAACGCATCTATGATCAGCTCTTTACCATTGACTGTTGTGTATCCAATAGGCGCGGGCTGCTGCGTCACCCAACTGATACGCTCTACAGAGCCATCGATAGAGACGCCATAACTTCCCGTAGCCGTCCATGTGGTGCCGTTACGCTGCCACAGGTTCATACCCTTAATTGGGTTACCGGCTGGATCTTGTTGACTCATAGACACGATTTTTTGTGTCTCTCCCTGAAGCGGCAGCACCGCCCGAGTTTCGGTTCCAAAGTCACTGGTACTTAAGTCGTAAGCACCGGCATTAGGGTATTCGGTTGTGACGTCTGTCCACGTGCTATTCACATAGCGGTAGGCGTACACGCCACCATCCATGGAGTAGCCCGACCAAAGCACGTCAAACCCTCCCAGCGAATTTTTGGCCAAAGATATCGCATGCGCCATAAGGGGTGCGGGCGTACTAATTTGATCAACAACAAAACGTCCGTCGGGCTGGGACATCAACACCACTTGGTATGGCACCGCATGGTTTAGTCGACCATCATCTGTGTTAATGGCAAGCGCCACATCGTCGCGACCATCGTCATTAAAATCCGCCTGCACCCACTTACGCGGCATGTAGTCTAATTTTGGAAAAGCCTCACCAAACACTGCCAGAGGCTGTGCGGTGTAATTACCCTCGCTATCAGAGAGGTAAGGGATCAAATAGGTATAAGCCGGACCATCGTGTTCTATGCCGCTGAGGTCATTGCTGTTCGAACAAAACGCTAGTATCAAAAAGTCTGTGTACTGATCTTCGTTAATATCGATCGGCAAAAACATCTCAACAACGGGCTCGCCTCGCGTGAATTCATAACTCGCGCATTCGGCCACCACACCAAATTCCGTCAAATCAACCTTCTGTGGTACGTTTTCAAAAAACTCATTACCTGTCGCGAGGTGCGATAGCAACAATACCGGAAGCATAAATATTGGTTTGATGGTCATGTTCAGAGCCCGATTATTTTTCTTCAAACCTGATAGTACATGGTGCTTTGTTTTTTTTTAACTTTTTAAGTCCCCGCGAGTGAATTCAAATGGCGTAGTGAAATCCCAAAATCTCAGGGAAAGCCCATGGACGTCTGTCTCCAGGCGCTGGCACCCTCTCAATGTCTGCATAAGCATCTGCTTATCAGCACTCAACCCAGCCTGTATGATGCTGTAGAATTTTAGGGATCGTGCCCAAAATGACTAAGGATAAACCTCTGCTGCACGTTAACTCTGGCAATCCGTTGGATGATCATGATTGATGAACTGACCAAGCTTTTGGCTCAACTCGATGCCTCGTGGGGCATGGGCTTTATTGTTGCGCTCGCCTTCATAGAGGCCTGCCCGGGGCTGGGCCTGTTCATCTCGGGCGTACTGCTGTTAGCCACCGCTGCGGCGTTATACACGAATGATGTGTTAAGCCTGCAGCAAATTGCGATGTGTGCATTTACCGGAGCGATCATTGCCGACCACGTGGGCTATTACTTGGGCCGCTTTGTCGGACCGCCGTTTCACCATTCAGACTTTGCACAACGACACGCTGAACGTATCGCGAAAACAGAGCGTTTGCTGCGCCGCTTTGGCCTCGCGGCAATACCCGTGGGCCGTTTAATTCCCGCGGTGCGCAGTATCACCCCCATGCTGCTGGGTTTAAGCGGTATCTCGCGCGTGTACTTTAGCCTTGTTGATGTATTGGCTTGTGCGTTTTGGGCCACGGCTTTGGGTGGGCTGGCAAGTGGCATAACGCTCGCAATTGAATAAAAGTCAGCTACACTAATACTGTAACTTACGCGGACAGGTCGACCGTCTGGCGTTGATACCAAACTATAATAATAAACGCTTGCGACACCTTTGCAGTGACGCTAATTATAGAGATACGCACTATGCAACGCCGAGACGCCGTTAAATTTTGCGCCGCCCTATTAGGTACCAGCCTCAGTCCGGCCTTACGACGGGCCTTTGCCGATAACCTAACCGCTACGCAAGGCACGAATGCAGTACGACTGTCGAATTTGCAAGAGCAACTCATTAGCACTTTGGCTGAACTTATTATCCCAACGACCGATACACCTGGGGCAATCACCGCGGGCGTACCCCGGTTCATCATTCATATATACACGCACTGGTTTGATGAATCGGAACGCGCAATTTTTCTCCAAGGACTTGAGCGACTTGAACAGGCCAGTCAAAGCCAACAAGCGTGCCATTTTGTTGATGCCAGCCAAACCTTTCAAAATTTGCAGTTGGCGCAAGAAGAGGCCATCGCGCTTAACTATGTGTCCGACGCACCCGTAAGGGGCATTGCCACGCGCGAGCACGACCCCAACACACCCTTTTTTTCACGGTTAAAAGAATTGGTAGTCGTGGGTTACTACACCTCAGAAATCGGCTGCAAGCAGGAGCAAATCTATACACCTATGCCTGGTCGCTATCAAGGTCAGCTGCCTTACTCCGAATTCAACCGTCGCTTTAGCGGGTGAGGAAGGCTATGGAAACCACAGATTTTGATGCCATTGTAATCGGCTCGGGTATCACGGGGGGCTGGGCCGCAAAAGAGCTGACAGAAAAGGGCTTAAAAGTACTCATGGTCGATCGCGGCCAGATGATCGAGCACGGCAAAGACTACATTACCGAGCACCAACCGCCCTGGGCCGATCCCCTGCGCGGCAAACCCCTGCGCGATGTGTATCAACAAGACTACCCCGTGCAGAGTCGCAACTACTTGTTCGACGAAACCACTCGGCACTACTTTAACAACGACAAAGATAACCCCTACGCCAATCAAGACGAATTTACGTGGTTCCGCACCGATGTTGTGGGGGGCCGATCCTTACTGTGGGGGCGCCAAGTCTATCGCTGGAGTGACCTCGACTTTAGCGCTAACCTAGCTGATGGGCACGGTATCGACTGGCCCATTCGCTACCAAGATATCGAGCCGTGGTATCGCAAGGTCGAGGAATTCATCGGCGTCAGCGGTCAAGCCGAGGGCCTCGCGCACTTACCCGACAGCGTATTTTTGCCGCCCATGAGCATGAATGTGGTGGAAGCGCACGTTAAAGCCCAAATTGAGCAGCACTTTGACGATCGCATCATGACCATCGGTCGCGCGGCCGTGCTGACGCAGCCACACCAGGGACGAGGTGCGTGTCACTATTGCGGGCCCTGCCAACGCGGCTGCTCGGTAGGCGCATATTTTTCAACGCAAAGCTCTACCCTGCCGGCAGCGCGCGCCACGGGCAACCTTACTTTGTTGGCCGATACCGCGGTCGAGCGCATTGACTACAACAGCACCCTGCAACGCGCCACCGGCATTACCACAGTGAACACCCAAACGCTTCAGCGCAAACGCTTCAGTGCCAAGCTAATTTTTGTGTGCGCATCTTCCGTCGCAAGCGCCGCCTTATTGCTGAACTCGCGGTCAGAAGCCTTTCCTACGGGGCTTGCTAACCGCAGCGGCGCCCTGGGGCACTACTTAATGGATCACACCTACCGCACTGGCGCTACCGGGGTATTTACGCAGTTTAATGACTTTATCGATCGCGGTAATCGGCCCAATGGCATTTATATTCCGCGCTTTCAAAACGTCGGCCAGCAAAATCGTGAATTTGTGCGCGGCTACAATTTCCAGGGCGCTGCAATGCGCATACCCCTGCAAGCTCAGGCATTATCTACGCCCGGGTTTGGCGCCGACTACAAACACAGCTTACGCACCCCGGGGCCGTGGATCATGTATTTGATGGGTTTTGGTGAATGTCTGCCGCGTTACGAAAACCGCATTGAATTACTGCACAACAAAACCGACCGACTGGGGCTACCTCAGATACGGTTTCATTTTGAATGGAGCGATAACGAGCACAAGATTCGCGCTGACATCATGCGCGAAGCGCAGGCCATGCTCGAGACCGCCGGAGCGGTGGCCATTAACCCCTTCAACCGAGTAGGTCTTGGCGGCGAGGCAATTCACGAAATGGGAACCGCGCGCATGGGTAAGGACCCTACGACCTCGGTACTAAACAAATGGAACCAGACCCACGATGTGCCTAACGTGTTTGTTACCGATGGCGCATGCATGACCTCGTCGTCCAGCGTTAACCCCTCATTGACCTACATGGCGCTGACGGCCCGGGCGGCGAACTATGCTGCGCAACAACTCAAAGAGGGTCTGCTGTAGTAAGCAACGAACAAGCGCTAGGCATGTGACAGGTCAGCCAAGCCGCACAGGGCCGCTACGCTGGAACACCCTGACATGTGGTGCAGTAATACAGGCGCCGACCCGATAGCTCGACTTTTGTCACTTTGGTTCCGCATTCGTAACAAGATCTGCCCTGGCGAGCAAACACGTGATGACGGAACTGGCTGCGCTTCACGCCTTGTTCTTTAAGTTGCGCCACACGCTCAAGATCATTGGTAATGCCCGCTGTTTTGTAAGCACGTTGGCTAATTTCCAGCGTGGCCTCGCCCAGACGTCTGCACTGCTCTGGGCTTAAATCTTTGGGTCTCAGATTGGGGTTAACGCGCGCTTCAAACAAAATTTCGGAACGCAAGTAGTTACCCACACCCGCCAAAAACCCCTGATCTAAATACAAGTGCGCCAGTTTGCGCCCCTGAAACTTCGCGTGTTCCAGCTGCTCAACAACGCGTTGTGGCACCAAATTTTTGCTTAAAATATCAGGGCCAATGCGGGACAAAAACTTGTGCGTTAACAGCTCGTCTGCAGTTAGCACCTCGATATCTGAGGCGCTGTACAACAAAGCACTGTGGGTGTCGGTATGCAAAGCCACCCGTAGGGACCGATTGGTCTTAGGCAAACGATCGCGCTTTACCACATACCAGCGCCCATACAGCTGATTATGAGAATACAAGGTTAGGTCGTTGTCAAAAT
>JALRFH010000074.1 GCA_023253715.1 Halieaceae bacterium | reverse complement strand
CGCCAGAAAATGCCATCCTCAAAACTCTGCTCTAGTGCGCCTGCATGCATGGCGACCTCCGCTTATTACACGACTTCAGTGAGCCACTGTGGATTTTGACTGCGCTTTCCGCGTACCGAATCAAAATACATAGTTTGCAGTTTTTCCGTGATAGGCCCGCGAGAACCCGCACCAATCGAACGGCCATCAAGCTGGCGAATGGGCACAACTTCGGCTGCCGTACCCGTGAAAAATGCCTCGTCACAAATATACACTTCATCTCGGGTAATGCGTTTCTCTCGAACCGTAATACCCAATTCATTCGCGAGCTCAATCACAGTTGCTCGGGTAATGCCATCCAAGCAAGACGTTAATTCTGGAGTGTATAACACGCCGTTCTTAACCATGAAGAAGTTCTCACCACTGCCCTCTGCCACATAACCCTCGTTATCTAGCAACAACGCTTCTTCCGCACCGCTTTCAATGGCTTCACGCAGCGCCAACATCGAGTTGATGTACTGGCCATTCGCCTTGGCTTTACACATCGCAATATTGACATGATGCCGAGTGTATGACGAAGTGCGCACCTTAATACCCCGATTGCGCGCCTCAGGATCCATGTAAGACGGCCAATCCCAGGCGGCTACCATGACGTGCGTGGCTAACTTATCCGCACGCAAACCCATACCCTCTGAACCCAAAAAACACATCGGGCGTAAATACGCCTCGGGCAAGCCATTTTCGCGTACAACCTGACGCTGAGCCTCGTTAATGGCATCTTCGTCAAAGGGCATATCCATCATTAAGATTTTGGCTGAATTAAATAAACGTTTGGTGTGCTCCTTCAACTTAAAGATACACGTACCACGCTCTTCGGTATGATAAGCACGCACGCCCTCAAAGACACCCAAACCGTAATGCAGAGTGTGCGTTAATACGTGTACTTTAGCGTCTTTCCAAGGTCTTAGCTCACCATCAAGCCAAATCACGCCCTCGCGCTCAGAGAAATCCATTTCTTACTCCCAACGTTTGCTGTTAAACCAATCACGCCATCTCTGGCCGACTGCCTCTCTATATTCGTTCCACTGTCCACCCGACACCTTACTTGGCTCCTCTTGCAGAGCACATTCATGGGTGGCAGAGCGATACGCCAAATATGCTTGGCTCAATTCATTTGCTGTTTCAAGGTCGATTAATCCCGACCCTGCCAAAGCTTCCAGTTGCCGGATGTTGTCGGTGTATTCCGCCAAGGGTGGGTGCGAAGCCGACTGCGCTAAAAGCGCATATTGCACCATAAATTCGATGTCAACGATACCACCAAATCCATGTTTGAGGTCAAAGATGTCAGCTTTTGCGTCGACGTCCAAATTCTCGCGCATTTTTTGACGCATCGCCTTAACTTCGTCTGCCAGCGCGACCTTATCTCGAGGCTTACTCAAGACCTTTAAGCGTATCGACTGGAATACCTCTGCCAAGTGACGATCGCCGGCAACGGCACGAGCCCGAGTTAAGGCCTGATGCTCCCAAGTCCAAGCCTCGTCAAACTGGTAACGCTCGAACGCGGCAATAGAAGACACCAACAGGCCCGAGTTTCCAGAAGGGCGCAGACGCATATCCACTTCGTAAAGCACGCCCAGCGCCATTCGGGTTTCTAGCATATGAATGATGCGTTGGCCCAAGCGAGTATAGAATCGAGCACAGTCGATCGGCTTTTCACCGTCCGTCAGTCCCTGTGCGGGGGCATCGTATAAAAAGACCAAATCCAGATCGGACGAGTAATTCAGCTCCAAACCACCCAATTTGCCATAGGCCACCACACAAAAGCCCGTTCCCTCACTCAGGTGAGCGGGCTTACCGTGCTTAGCGCACAAATCAGCCCATGCGACTTTAACGATCCAATCAAGTATGACTTCGGCGATAAATGTTAATTTGTCGCTCACTTTCATTAAGGGCAAAAAACCGCCAATTTCGCTGGCGGCGACACGCAGAACCTGTGCCGCTTTGAAATAGCGTAGCGCATCCATTTGTGCTTCTAGGTCGGTGAGCGGAATCGACCGCATGTGCAACGCCAAGTCCTGCTCCAACACATGCTTATCCGGCGCTTGGTATAGGTGCTCAAGATCTAACAGTTCATCCAATAAGGCGGGGCGCAAGGCCAGCTGCTTCGCGATCCAGGGACTGGCCGCACACAAGCGAACCAGTTCATTTAACGCTGGCGGATTTTCAATCAGTAACAGCAAATAAGCACTGCGGCGAAGCACCGACTCAACCAAAGGTACAATGCGGGCAACCGTTTCGCTCGGGTTGCTCGACCGCGCACAGGACTCAAGCAACTTCGGCATCGCCAAATCTAACCGCCGGCGCGGTTCGACCTGCAGCGTGCGCACAATGGCCGACTGCGTCAGACGCTCAAGGGCTGCGCTGACGACTTCGACAGACTCAAACCCCAGCGCCGCTATTCGCTCGGATTCTAAATCATCCCAATACCAAGTACGTTCGACAGCGTCCGAATCATCTTCCGCGGGTGCAATCAGGGCAACAAAATGTCCACTAACCGTGGAGCGATGCCGATTCAACTCGCTCAGATAGGCCTCGAAAGACTCAAAACCCATCACGCGGCACAGGCCTTCTTTTGCTGCGGATTCGTCCGGCAGACGCTGGGTTTGTCGATCTTGATAACCCTGAATCGCATGCTCAGAGTTGCGCAAAAACCAATAAGCTTCTTGCAGCTCAGCAACAGCCTCAGGTGGCAAACAGCCAAGCGCCTCACATGCACTCAAGGCATCCATCAATCCTCGACACCGCAAGAGAGCGTCTCGCCCACCTCGAATCAACTGAAAACATTGGGCGATGAACTCCACTTCTCGGATGCCACCCGGGCCAAGCTTCACATCATCTTGCAAACCCTTGCGGATCACCTGCTCCGAGATCATGCGCTTCATGTCACGTAGCGAGTCGATGACACTAAAATCCACATAGCGTCGGAACACAAAAGGACGAAGCATAGTCTCCAGAGCGCTGACATCTGCGGCATCGCCTGTCACCGCACGGGCCTTGATCATGGCGTAGCGCTCCCAATCCCGTCCTTGATCCTGGTAATAAGATTCAAACGCTGAAAAATTCATGACCAAAGGTCCGCTATCGCCATAAGGCCGCAAGCGCATATCTACCCGAAATACAAAGCCGTCCACGGTCACTTTATCAAGCAAAGCGATTACACGCTGACCCACTTTAATGAAGTATTCCTGATTCGATAGACTTTTGCGGCCTCCTGCCGTTTCTCCGCTCTCAGGATACACAAAGATTAAATCAATGTCGGATGAGAGGTTTAACTCGTAAGCACCGAGCTTACCCATTGCAAGGATCACCAGCTGTTGGACCCCTCCTGACTCGGCACCAACGGGCCGCCCGAACCGTTCTTGTAACTCTTGTTGCGCATAGCTCACCGCTGTCTGAATACAAAAATCGGCCAACAGAGACACCTGCTGCACGGTCTCTGTAGCGTCACAATGTCGGGAAAAGTCACGCCAAATCATTCTGGCCATGACGCGCTGACGCAATTTTCGAAGCCGCGCTTCACTATCGCAGCCCGTTTGTTCGAGCTCTGACAATAAGGCGTCTAAATCCGACCACGAGAGCGGCTCCTGCCACCCAGTGGCGGCGAAATCAGATGCAACCCATGCCCAGTGCTGTGCCACCGTTGTGGTTAAAAAAGGGCTACTGGCTAACGCGCTATTCCATGCGTGGAATGCTGGTTTGACTATTTCAGACGCTTCGCTTCTATCGTGCTCATTCAATAAGGCCAACAAGCGTGGCAACCCGTTTTCAAAATCATTTCCCATGTGGAATTCCGCAACATAGTAATGCTTGTATGCTATGCGCTATGCCTTAAATGAGCTATAGATTTTAATCGAATCTCTTTTGAGTGTGACACAGCTCATTGCTTTGCCTATACTGCGCCTGAATTAAGCAAAAAGCAGGACGGCGCCCGCTGTAAAATTGTCACACTGTAACAATAATGTCATATAACAGCAGGTAGAATTCAGACTCCATTCAAAGCTCACTTGCCGAGCACCTTAAACACAAAAGAGGAAACTCCGTGGAAATTATTCAAAATTACGGCTCGCTGCTGCTGATTATTGCGTGTGTCTTCGGGTTCTTTATGGCCTGGGGTATTGGGGCTAATGACGTTGCCAACGCTATGGGCACCTCCGTTGGATCCAAAGCGATTACCCTGACACAAGCCATCTTGATTGCCATGATCTTCGAGTTTGCCGGCGCCTATCTGGCCGGCGGAGCGGTTACTGATACCATTCGAAAAGGCATCATTGACCCCGCCGCATTCGAAGGCCAAAGCCACCTATTAGTTTATGGCATGATGTCGGCCTTGTTAGCGGCCGGCACTTGGCTGCTGATTGCGAGCATCAAAGGCTGGCCTGTATCCACAACCCACTCCATCGTTGGCGCCATTGTTGGCTTCGCCGCAGTGGGGATTTCTATGGATTCTGTGGCCTGGCCGAAAATCGGTACGATTGTTGCCAGCTGGGTGGTCTCACCGCTTGTTGCAGGCACCATCTCCTATCTGTTGTTTACCAGCGTACGGGCAATCATTTTAGATCGTGAAGACCCCTTCCATCGCGCCAAAAAATACGTGCCCTTCTACATGTTCCTCGTGGGCTTCATGATCGCGATGGTAACCTTAACCAAAGGCCTTAAGCACGTTGGTATTAAAGTTGACATGGGCTTTTCTAGCAGCTTTGCCAACGCCTTACCCGTGGCAGCTCTAGTGGGCGTAATTGTGGCGCTTATTGGCGCGCAAATGCTTAACCGCATTCACCGGAAGAACAGTGAAGCAGAAGCAACCTCGGCAGACATCGAACGTATTTTCGCCGTGCTCATGGTTTTCACTGCCTGCTCTATGGCTTTTGCACACGGTTCAAATGATGTCGCGAACGCGGTGGGCCCCTTGGCGGCAATTGCCGGTATCATTCAATCCGGCGGTGTAATCGCAACCAAATCGGCTATGCCCTGGTGGATTTTGCTCACTGGCGCCGTCGGCATTGTCATTGGTCTTGCCACCTACGGTTGGAAAGTGATTCAAACCATCGGCAAGAAGATTACCGAGCTCACCCCCAGCCGCGGCTTTGCCGCCGAATTGGGCGCGGCAACAACGGTGGTATTTGCCTCCGCAACCGGCCTACCTATTTCGACCACTCACACCTTAGTCGGTGCGGTGTTAGGTGTAGGGCTGGCTCGCGGTATCGGCGCCATCGATTTGCGTGTCGTCGGTTCCATTTTTGCGTCCTGGTTAGTAACGCTGCCTGCCGGTGCCATCCTGTCCGTTATTTTCTTCTTCTTCTTTAAAGGACTCTTTGGTGGCTAATGCCAGCGCAGACCACCACCTTGTTACCCATCAACTCAGAGAGCTGATCGCGACCTCCTCGGTCAGCTCTACCGACCCCTCGTGGGATCAGGGCAACCTGCCCGTTATTGAACGATTAGCAGATTTCGCCAAGGCTGCAGGATTCAAAACAGAAATCCAAATCATTGACGCCAACACGCGCAAAGCCAATCTTATTGCAACCAAGGGTTCAGGCACCGGTGGACTGGTGCTTGCAGGACACAGCGATACAGTGCCTTTTGATGAAGGCCGTTGGCAAACCAATCCGCTGCAGGTGTGCGAGCGAGATCAACGGTTTTATGGTTTGGGCACCAGTGATATGAAGGGGTTCTTCCCGCTTGCGCTGGCGGCGGCAACGCAATTTGATGATGCCCGCTTGGTTGGGCCTCTCACGCTAATTGCGACAGCCGACGAAGAAAGCACCATGAACGGCGCTAAGTCCCTACTCAAATCGCAAATCCATCAAGCTAAGGCCGTGATCATCGGTGAGCCGACCAACCTGCGGCCCATCCGTATGCACAAAGGCATGCTAATGAGCCGTATTCTTATCCAAGGACACTCGGGACATTCCTCGAACCCGGCGCTTGGCAATAACGCAATAGATGGCATGCACCGCATAATCACCGGGCTTATGGCCTTACGGTTAGAACTTCAAGCCGAGCAAAACCTTGCGTTTGAAGTGCCTTATACCACGCTTAATTTGGGCCATATTCACGGCGGAGATTCACCCAACCGTATCTGCGCCCACACAGAGCTCCAATTCGATTTACGCATCATACCCGGTCAAAATACCGACGTGATCACGGCGAGGATCCAAAGTCTATGCCAACACGAAAGCGAGGCGTCGGGCTTACAGGTCAAGTGGGAACCCCTGATGGATCCCGTACCGCCCTTTGAAGAAGGCGCTGACTCAGCCTTAGTACGCTTAGCCGAAACCCTCACCGATGCCGCAGCCGCTAGCGCTTTGTTTGCGACCGAAGCGGGCTTTTTTAAAGCCCTGGGTGCTGAAGCGCTCGTGATGGGGCCGGGCTCAATCGATTTAGCACACCAACCAAACGAATATTTAGCTTTTGACCAGATTAAACCCTGTATTAGTTTGCTAAGCCACGCCATCAAGCACTATTGCGCGTAAGTACGCTGTACGAAAGCAGCAGTTCGTACGATAATGCGCGCATGCCAACACAATCGCACATTCAGTGGTTTAGAAATACCACACCCTACATTAACGCACACAGAGGCAAAACCTTTGTGGTCGCGCTTTCGGGTGAATGTTTGGCAAGCGATTACCTCACCACCATTTTGCAGGACTTGGTGTTGCTCAACTCTCTAGGCGTTCGCGTTGTCATTGCTTTCGGGGCTCGCCCTCAGGTCAACCAAACCCTGAAAAAAGAAGGTCGTGCCAGTTTGTTTGAGCAAGATCTGCGGATTACCGACACGCTAGACCTAGAGCTGATCAAGCACACCGTTGGAAATCTGCGACACGAACTGGAAGCGAAACTCTCGATGGGGCTACCAAACTCGCCCATGCAAGGCGCCAAAGTGAGAGTCTGCTCAGGTAACTTTGTGATGGCGCAACCCGTCGGCGTGCTCAACGGCACCGACTACCTGCACACAGGTAAAGTGCGCCGTATTGATGTCGCTGGAATTACCCGTCAGCTTAGCGACAACAACCTTGTATTGTTGCCACCACTGGGTTACTCACCCACTGGCGAATCGTTCAATTTGTCACTCGAGGACGTCGCCGTCAGGGTTGCCACCGATTGCCGTGCCGACAAACTCATTTGGCTGATGGCAGCGGATGCCATCCACGATGATAACGGCCAATTTGTTCGCCAACTCGCGGTATCGGAACTCGATGCATGTGCAGTCAGTAAGGACAGCCGCGTCTTACTCGATGCATCCAAGCGAGCCTGTACCGGCGGGGTCGAACGCTGCCATATCATCGGCTTTGAGCAAGAGGGCGCGCTTCTCGCCGAATTGTTTACCCACGATGGGGCCGGCACCTTGGTCAGTCGAAACTTATTCGAACAATGTCGGCAAGCGAACATCGATGACGTAGGCGGCATACTTGAGCTCTTGCAACCCCTAGAAGCCGAAGGCATCTTGGTAAAGCGTTCGCGCGAGTTACTCGAAACCGAAATTGCACAGTTTACAGTGCTTGAACGCGATGGCCGCGTCATCGCGTGCGCCGCCCTATACGTGTATCCTGAGGCCAACACCGCTGAAGTTGCTTGTATTGTGTGCCATCCAGATTATCGTGGTGGCGATCGCGGACAACGCCTCTTAGAAACACTCGAGAAAGAAGCTCAGCGCCAAAGGCTAGACAGCGTCTTCGTGCTGACCACTCAAACGGCGCACTGGTTTATCGAGCAAGGTTTTCGAGAGCAAGATCGCGCCTTCTTACCGCAACCCAAACAAGCGCTCTATAACTTGCAAAGAAATTCAAAAGTATTTGTAAAACCACTCGTTGTATAAGGAATCGTCATGCCCGCTTATCGATCTAGCACCAGTACCCAAGGACGTAATATGGCGGGTGCCCGTGCACTTTGGCGTGCCACCGGCATGAAAGATGAGGACTTTCAAAAACCCATTGTCGCAGTCGTTAACTCGTTTACCCAGTTTGTACCCGGACACGTTCATCTGAAAGATCTGGGCCAGCTCGTGGCTCGCGAAATTGAAGCCGCGGGCGGCGTGGCAAAAGAATTTAATACCATCGCGGTCGACGACGGCATAGCTATGGGTCACGACGGCATGCTGTACAGCCTGCCCTCGCGCGACGTCATTACCGACTCAGTCGAGTATATGGTCAATGCGCATTGCGCCGACGCCATGGTGTGTATCTCGAACTGTGACAAAATTACGCCCGGAATGCTGAATGCGGCCATGCGTTTAAATATCCCTGTGGTGTTTGTATCGGGCGGCCCCATGGAAGCGGGCAAAACCAAACTGTCCGAGAATAAGCTGGATCTGGTCGATGCGATGGTGATCGCCGCTGACAGCTCAGCCAGCGACGAAAAAGTTGCCGAATACGAGCGCTCGGCCTGTCCTACCTGCGGCTCTTGCTCGGGCATGTTTACTGCGAACTCCATGAACTGTCTGACCGAGGCCTTGGGCTTGAGCCTACCGGGTAACGGATCGACTTTGGCAACGCACGCGGATCGAGAGCAGCTGTTTTTGCGTGCCGGACAACTGATCGTCGATATTACCAAACGCCACTACGAAGACAATGAGCCTGGCTTGCTACCCCGTGACATCGCCAATTTTAACGCCTTTGAGAACGCCATGAGCCTTGATATTGCCATGGGCGGGTCCACCAACACGATTTTGCACTTGCTAGCCGCGGCGCAAGATAAGCCACTGCAGCGCTAAAAGCGGCAAACAGCCAATCACGACCCAGCCTGGGATACTGATGCCTAGCCATTGCCAGCTGACTTCCG
>JALRFH010000046.1 GCA_023253715.1 Halieaceae bacterium | reverse complement strand
CTCTGCTTTGTTCTTGCCGCACGAGTTGTAGTCACATCGACATTGCCTTCGCGGACATAGTCTGACCAGACAGAACTGAGCATTTTAGGCTTCTTACGCCTGAATAACTTCATGCTCTGTGGTACCTTAGGTTTTCAGACTTAGAGTTTACCATTGATGCCCAAACCTCAGAAGCCAAGTGCAACATCTCGACCACAAAAGTCTGGCACAGTGCGTATGATCAGCGGTACTTGGCGCGGCCGCAAAGTGCCGGTGCTGGATTCGCCCGGGCTTCGACCAACGCCTGACCGAATTCGCGAGACATTATTTAACTGGCTTCAAGGTGAACTGGTAGACTCTACCTGTATCGACTTATTTGCAGGCACTGGCGCTTTGGGGCTCGAATGCTTATCTCGGGGCGCTCGCTTTTGTCACTTTATCGACCAACAAAGCGCGGTCTGCCGGCATTTAAACACTCAGCTACAAACCCTGGGCGGAACCTCAAAAAGCCAAGTGCACTGCACAGCAGCCGCAGATTTTGTCGACCACTGTGAAGGTACAGCAGATATCGTTTTCATTGACCCACCCTACCGCCAAAATCTAATCGAGCCCTTATTACCTATATTGAGCGGGTGGCAAACACGCTGGTTTTATATCGAAACAGCCAGTGATGAAACGGCACCTTCCGTACCCGAGCACTGGTCTTTGCACCGCGAAGTAAAGGCGGGTCAGGTGTGCGCTAAACTCTACTACAACACGCTGACGGATTGAGCCCTGAGCCTATAAGGTTTAGGATGCGCGCTTGACAGGAAGGAGCAACCACCATGCAAATTGATACCGTTGTTTACCCCGGCACCTTCGACCCCATCACTAATGGCCACGTCGATCTTACCGAGCGCGCATCCCGTTTATTTAAGCGTGTTGTTGTCGGCATTGCTTACAGCGAAAAGAAAACGCCGATGTTTTCGCTCGAAGAGCGTATCGAGTTGTGTCAGCAATCGCTGGCCCATTTAACGAACGTTGAAGTCGTAGGCTTTAACAATTTGCTCATCGATTTTGTCCGCTCTCAAGGCGCCAACTGCGTACTGCGTGGCCTGCGCGCGGTCTCAGACTTTGAATATGAGCTTCAACTTGCCAATATGAACCGCGCCATGCATCCGGAATTCGAATCGGTATTTCTGACACCGTCAGAACACTTGGGCTTTATTAGCTCGTCGCTGGTGCGCGAAATTGCGGTCTTAAATGGCGACATCACACCCTTTGTACCAAGGCCCGTTGCGGAGCGACTCATCGCGCGCTATCAGCGCTGACACTTGGCACAAAACACCGTTGTGCGCTGACCCAAGCGCACCTCGCTTAAGGGTTTAGCGCAAGTCACACAAGGTTCACCACCACGTCCATAGACGTTAAGCTCTTGTTTAAAGTAACCTGGCTTGCCGTCGCCTCCCACAAAATCCCGAAGAGTCGTGCCACCACGCGCAATAGCGTAGGCCAAAATACGCTTGATGTGCTGCGCAAGGTCTTCGTATCGAGCCAAACTGACCTTGCCAGCCGCGCGCCTCGGGTCGATACCTGCGGCAAACAAGGCTTCGTTCGCGTAGATATTGCCCACACCCACTACCACTTTGGCATCCATGATAAACAGCTTAACGGCCTGAGACTTGCCACGCGAACGCGCATACAGCGCTTTACCTGAAAAGTCCTCGCTTAACGGCTCAGGACCAAGGGTGTCGAGCAAGGGGTGCCCCAAGTCTTGGCCTGCAACCCAATGAATCGAACCAAACCGCCTTGGATCGTGATAGCGCAAAATAACACCATCTTCGAAACAAATGTCGACGTGATCATGCGTTTTAAGTGGCTCACTGGCCGTGACAATGCGCATAGAGCCGGTCATACCGAGGTGAGCCAGAACAAAGCCGCCGGAATGATGCAACACAATATACTTTGCCCGCCGCTCTACTTTTGTTAGCGCTCCACCGATCAAACAACTCGCCAAATCACCGGGCACGGGCCAACGCAAACGAGTGTCGCGCACGACCACGCTCGTTATGGACTTGTTAAGAATATGAGGCTCAATGCCTCGGCAGGTGGTTTCAACTTCAGGTAATTCGGGCATGATTCATCCAGACACAAAAAACCCCGGCTATACCGGGGTTTTGGTAAAGCACAAAGCTCAAGCTTACTTGATCTTGCCTTCTTTATACATTACGTGCTTACGAACAACTGGATCGAACTTTTTCATTTCCAGTTTGTCTGGAGTCGTACGCTTGTTCTTGTCAGTGGTATAGAAATGGCCTGTACCCGCTGATGAAATCATTCGGATTTTTTCTCTCATGATCTACTCCTTATACCTTTTCGCCGCGAGCGCGAAGCTCAGCTAATACGGTGTCGATACCGCGCTTATCAATAACACGCATGCCTTTGCTTGAAACGCGCAAGCGAACGAAGCGCTTCTCTGACTCAACCCAAAAACGGTGAGTGTGCAAATTAGGCAAGAAACGACGACGTGTGCGGTTCTTTGCGTGTGATACGTTATTTCCTGTCACGGGACGCTTACCCGTTACTTGACATACTCTGGACATCTTTCGCCTCTCCCATCGCTGGTGGGATCGTAAATTCGGTAATCACGCTGGACTTTTTCACCCCCAGCGCACGGAGCGCGACTTTATACCAGAGCACCGATCTTGAAGCAAGCCAAACCTATAAAAATCCCTCGTTTGCAAAGGAAAAAAACTCCCCCTGGCCCAAAACCAGATGATCGAGCAAAGAAATATCAACCAAGCGCAAGGCGCGTCGAACATTTTCCGTCACGCGATGATCCGCATCGCTGGGCTGAGCACTACCAGAAGGGTGGTTGTGGGCAATGATAATATTCACCGCACCCACGCGAAGCGCTGCCGCAACAATTTCTCTAGGATACACGCTGGCGCTGTCAACCGTACCTGAGAACAGTGTCTCTACTCTAATGATTTGGTTACGCACATCTAAGTACAAACAAACAAAGTGCTCGCGCTTGGCGGCAACCAAGTACTCAGCCAGATACTCCCGCACAAGGCTCGGACTGGATAATACATTTACATTCACTAAGGCCTCTTTCGCCGCCCGAGAGGCCAATTCTGCCACCAATCTCAGCCGTCGAATCGACGCCTCCGACAATCCGTATTCGTAGCGCAACCAAAAAGAATCCGATTTTAGGACTTTAGCCAAGCCTCCGCACTGCTCTAACAAGGCGGTAGCTACCTGCTGACCCTCATGTTCAATACCCAACTGAATTGCCAGCAATTGCGCACTATTTAATTCGCCTAAATCTTCGCTACAACAATCAGTTACCACTGAGTCGCTCCCACAAACTGTCTCTGTATCCAAACCGCTTACGGTGTTATCTTTACACCTTTGTTATTGTCCGTGATTAGAGGCGCAATGGGACATCTTAATCAGCGAAATATCATCATTGGCGTTTGCGGGGGCATCGCAGCCTACAAATCTGCTGAACTTGTCCGTCTGCTGCAAAAGCAAGGCGCCTGTATTCGGGTGGTGATGACAGAAGGCGCACAAGCCTTTATCACGCCCTTAACGCTACAGGCGCTAAGCGGCAACCCCGTTCACACTGAATTACTCGATGCCGAGGCTGAGCGCGGCATGGGTCATATCGAGCTAGCACGGTGGGCAGATGCCATCGTCATTGCACCTGCCACTGCCGACGTGCTGGCGAAGCTAGCGAACGGCGATGCCGATAATCTATTAACCACGCTAGTGCTTGCCACTGCCGCTCCGGTGTTCGTTGCACCGGCAATGAATCAGCAAATGTGGGCGCAAGCAGCAACACAAGAAAATTGCGACACTCTTAGGCGTCGGAACATTTTTTTCATAGGCCCCGAGGCTGGCGAGCAGGCCTGCGGTGACATTGGTACAGGCCGAATGAGCGAACCCTCTGCGATTGTCGAGAATCTAAACGCGCACTTCCCATCAAGAGCCCTTGATGGCTTGCGCGTCGTCATTACCGCCGGCCCCACTCGGGAAGCCATCGATCCCGTGCGATTTATTGGCAATCACAGCTCGGGTAAAATGGGATTTGCCCTCGCGAGAGCTGCCCGCGAAGCTGGCGCAACAGTCACCCTGATCGCCGGTCCCGTGCACCTGGCGACGCCAGAAGGGGTGGAGCGCATTGATGTTGAAAGCGCGCGGCAAATGCTAAGCGCATGCGAACAAAGTTGTGAACACGCCGATATCTTTGTGGCCTGCGCAGCAGTAGCAGACTATCGACCCATAGCCATTGCCGATCACAAGCTGAAAAAACAAGGGGAGGCTGGGCTGACGATCGAACTGACTCAGAATCCAGACATCGCAGCCACCATCAGCAGAGATTTTCCCGAGCTTTACACGGTCGGATTCGCCGCTGAAACCCAGAATGTCCTAGAGCACGCGCGCGAAAAAAGACAGCGCAAACAACTTGACCTGATTATTGCCAATGATGTGAGCAATGACGCCGTGTTTGGCCAAGACCATAACAGCGTGACCATTATTGGCCCAGAACTTCAGCTGCACCTAGACAAAGCCAGCAAACTGCAGGTGGCTCGGTCTTGTATTGAAGCGATTGCAACCGACTTTCATCGCAGCGACTAAACGGCGCTAAGCCTATGAGTAACCTATATGATCAAATCCGCCCTAGCCGATCTATTCGCTAAGCACCCCAAGGACTTGCTCGCAATTATTGCGCGCATCTATGGAATCTCTCTGCTGGTCACCGCCCTGGCCTTGGTGTTTATCTTAGGCGTCTACGTCCCCAATCAAACCGATCGTACCTACGCTCAAATTAGCAATGCTGAATCACAGGCATTAGCTGAACGAGTCGCTCAAAACATTCGACTGACGCAATCTCAACTGGCCAACCTGCTTAACGGCTCGATCGCCCGCCAGGCGGTAGAGCAGGGCACACCCGAAGCCCTCAAAGCAGCCCAAGACCAAATCGCCAGCGCCTTCCCAGAGGCCCTGAGCGTGCAGTTGATTCAACTTGATGACATGGGAACATCAGCAATGCTGGCCGGGAGCGAGCAATTACGCAATCACATCGAAGTAGACTTGATCCGGCGGGCACAAATCAAGATTCCAGCACCCGAAGCTTACATTGTTGATCAGCAAAGCTTAGTGTCTTTTGCGGTCGCGTCGGATTGGACCACTACGAACGGCAATCGAGGTGTTGTGTTATTGACGCGCACAGAGGATTACTATCGCTCACTTCTCACACCCTCGGATCGCGAAAACACCCCCAATTTAATTTTGGGACAAGTGTTACAGAACTCTGGCGGCAAAAACCTGCACCCCATATTGAAGCTGGGCGACCTGAAAAGCCAAGACAACGCGGTACAATATCGAAAGATCGACGGCAGTGACTGGGCGTTGCGCTATACCCCCAGCACTCAGACCTACAACCAATTGGTTAAAACACCCTGGGCTCTTTATCTCTGCCTGCTCGCCCTAACGCTGTGCGTCCTGTTACCGCCTTGGTATTTATTAATACAAAGCCGCAAGAATTTGCAACGTGGCATCGACCAAATCCTGCTTGCAGAGGTGACCAGCGCAACCGCTGGCGACGTTTGGCCCGAACTCGAACCGTTAATTGCGAGAATGAGCAACCATCAAGAACCGCGAAGCGAGCTCGCCGAATTAAACCTGCCCGACCTGAACACGGCGCCCCTCGTACCCAGCTTTATCAAGCCAGCAAAAGTAACAGACGACAGCAGCAGCATGAGCGCTATTGTCGAAGAGGTTCGCAACCGACGCCACCGTGGCAACCTACCAGAAGTGGAGGAGCTCGATGACAAAGACGCGACCATTGGGCACGTAAATGCCACACTGGAAGCCGACAGCACGCATCAACAAAGCTCGCTGGACGATGAGATGAGCGCCTTGCTCGACATGCCCGCAACGCCATCAGTAAGGCCTCAAGCACCGAGCGAATCGACCGCTGGTCAAGTGAAAACTACGCCCTCGCTAAAGCCGGATACAGAATCGGACCTCATGCCCGAATTGACACCCAAAAGCGGAACGACTGAGACTGTTGCCGAGGGCGAATTTGACTTATCTGCCTTTGCGGCAGACGAGGTATTGGATTTTGTCAGCGTGCCACCCGAGGCCAACCAAACAGAGAACAAAGCAAACGACCGTAGTGAGCCAGCAGACAATCCAGCAGCGTCACGCAGAGTGAGCAGCTCACTTCAGAGCGAGCGAGTCATTACGTCTGCGGCTCGGCACATGAACTTGAACGAACTGCCTGAACAAATATTTCGCGCTTACGATATCCGTGGGGTAGCAAACACCCAACTCACCGATGACGTAGTGGCCGCCATTGGTGGCGCCATCGCAACCATCGCGGCGGATCAAGGCGAATACAGCTTAATTATCGGCTGTGATGGACGCCTATCCAGCCCCCGAATTAAAGCGGCTCTTATCAAATCTTTATTGGCCTCCGGTATCGATATTATCGACATCGGCGTCGTGCCCTCACCCGTTCTCTACTTTGCAACGCATGAACTCGACTGTCGCTCTGGCTTAATGATCACCGGTAGCCATAACGATGCCGACATCAACGGCATCAAAATTGTGCTAGACCGAAAGCCGCTCGCCTCTGGAGCGATTCAATCTTTGTGTGCACTCGCCAAACAAGGCGTATTCAGTAGCGGACAAGGCTCGCTCAGTCGAGAGGATGTGATACCGGCCTACCTCCGAAAAATCAGTGACGATATTCTTATACCAGCGCCTCTTAAAATCGTGATTGACGCCAGCAATGGCGTTGCAAGTCGAGTTGCCCCAATGCTGTTTGAACAGCTCGGTTGTGATGTCATCTGTATGAATTGCGACATTGACGGAAACTTCCCCAATCACTCGCCCGATACCAGCAACGAAGAGAATCTCATTCCACTGGCAGAGCGAGTGCGACGCGAACACGCCGATCTTGGCGTAGCGTTTGATGGCGACGGTGACCGAATTGCGGCCGTCGATAGCGGCGGCAATATCATCCGCACAGATCGACTGATGATGGTGCTTGCGCGCGATGTATTGTCACGCAACCCTGGCAGCGATGTTGTTTACGACATCAAATGTAGTCACAAATTGGGAGAGCTCATCTCACGACTTGGCGGTAGGCCTGTGCTATGGAAGACTGGGCACGCGCTGATGAAACAAAAAATGCGTGAAACCGGCGCCATTCTCGGTGGCGAATTCTCGGGCCATATTTTCTTTTCAGAACGCTGGTATGGCTTTGACGACGGGGTATATGCCGCCGCACGCCTGGCTGAAATTATCAGCGCCGATGAGATCTCGCTGGGTGATTTACTGGCGGACTTTCCGGCATCATTTAGCACTCCCGAGTTACTGATCCCCCTAGCCGACGCCGATAAATTTTCGCTGGTGGAAGCATTGCGCGCCCAAGGTGATTTTAAAGATGGTAAAATAACGACCATTGATGGACTTCGAGTAGATTATACCTACGGCTGGGGGCTGGTTCGCGCCTCCAACACGAGCGCTGCCTTGACCTTGCGCTTCGAGGCAGACTCAGAAGAACAATTAAAACATTTGCAAGACGCCTTCGGCCAAGCACTGTTGAAGCTTAAACCCGATTTACTGTTACCTTTTTAATTACGGAAAAACACGCATGTCTCTCAGCCGCGAAAATGCACTCAATATCGCTCAGGTTCTGACCGAATCGCTGCCTTACATCCAACGCTTTACCGGCAAGACCATCGTGGTAAAGTTTGGCGGCAATGCCATGACTGACGCCGAGCTCCACGATAGTTTCGCGCGCGATATCGTGCTTATGAAGCTGGTTGGCATGAATCCCGTCGTGGTGCACGGCGGCGGGCCACAGATTGGGTCATTGCTTGAACGCCTGAATATTAAAACCGAATTCGTAAACGGCATGCGTGTAACCGACGCTAAAACCATGGATGTCGTCGAGATGGTACTGGGTGGAAGTGTCAACAAAGAAATCGTAGCCTCAATCAACCGCAACGGCGGCAAGGCGATTGGGGTTACAGGTAAAGATGGGCAATTCATCCGCGCCAAAAAGATGACCATTGATCGCTACTCACCCGAATTGGGTGCGCCCGAGATCATCGACATTGGTCATGTAGGACAGGTTAAGTCCATCGATACCGAGGTCCTGCATCTCATTTTAAGCAGTAACTTCATCCCCGTGATCGCACCCATTGGCGTCGACGCACAAGGCGCAACCTACAACATCAACGCCGATTTAGTCGCGGGAAAAATTGCCGAAGTAATGCAAGCTGAAAAACTGATGCTGTTGACCAACGTATCGGGCTTGCTAGACCGTGAAGGCAACATCTTGACCGGCCTAAGCACAAGCCAAGTCGACGAATTAATTGCCGACGGGACAATTTACGGTGGTATGTTGCCAAAAATCCAATGTGCTTTGGACGCGGTCAAAGGGGGCGTTAACAGTGCACATATTATTGATGGGCGCGTTCCCCATGCGACTATGCTAGAGATCTTCACAGATCAGGGCATTGGCACACTCATCACCAACCGGCCCAATCGATAGCAAGGCAGACGTTATGACTCGACAAAAAGGGCAACGCAAACAACAAATCCTTGAAACACTGGCGACCATGCTTGAGCAAAGCCCCGGCGCTCGGATCACGACAGCCGCGCTTGCAGAGCAAGTCGGTGTGTCGGAGGCAGCGCTATACCGCCATTTCCCCAGTAAAACCAAAATGTTTGAAGGGCTTATAGAGTTTATAGAAGATACGCTGTTTACGCGCATTGCCATTATCATCAAAGAACAACAAAGCGCCTTGGTGCAATGCGAGCGCATTGTCGCCTTGCTGCTTGGCTTTGCTGAGAAGAATCCTGGGATCACCCGATTGATGACCGGCGACGTACTGACCGGCGAAACCGAACGCTTGCGCAGCCGCGTCGGACAGCTGTTCGATCGACTCGAAACACAACTCAAACAAATCTTACGCGAAGCAGAACTTCGCGAGGGGAAGCGTACACAGATTCCGGTCGCTTCGGCCGCGAATTTAATGATGGCAGCAGCGGAAGGGCGCCTAATTCAATTTGTGAGGAGTGAGTTCAAGCGCGTCCCCACTGCCGGCTGGCAGCAGCAGTGGCAAGTATTAAGCCACGGCCTGCTGGACTAATCTTGCGTGCTTAAGCTACGACGCATTTGTACCTGATCTTCTAGGTGTTTAAAACGCTCGATATCGACTTGGTATTCTTGAATAACCTGATCAATTTCGAGCTCACGTTCAATCAACGCTTTCTGGGTCGAGGCTAAACGCCGGCGCGCCGCCTCGATTGCCTCAACGGTTTCGGCATCCACCGTGCCACCCGAACGCTCAATGTTGGCGGCCTGAGCTTGATAGTTTTCAATGTGCTGCACGGCAGACCGCACGTTACTGCGTAAAATACTGACGCGAATTCGAATCGACTGCAGTGCCCGTTCACGTGCCGCCTCGATATCGGCAACCGAGCTGTAGCGCATCAGCAAGGATTCGTCACGGGCTTTTTGCGCAGCAGCCGCCTCGCGTCTTGCTTGCTCTGATCGGATTTGTTCACTTTGCAGGGCTAGTTCTTCGTCTGTCATCTTCGGTGGGACCACTCGTATGACAACGCCGTCTTCGTTTAAAATCTCGTAGCCTGATGAAGTGGCTTCGGGCGGCAAGCGATCATTGATGACGGGAACACCCGCGGAGTCTTTATAGCGATATAGTTCTTTCGCCACGATCGCCTGACTCAAGCCGAAACCTGTCAGCGCAACAAACAAGCACAAGATCGAGGGTGTTTTCTTTGTCATTGTTTTCGCCCTGCTATTGTTTGGCGCCGTATCGAATACGATAATCTTGCATCGCAGCTAACATACGATCGTCGGCACTCCGCTCTTGTCCTACATAATCGATCAAATTACCAAAATTAACGATACTTGCCACCCTTAGATCAAATTTGGCCGATATCGTTTGCACTGCCGAGGCATCGCCATCGAGCTTTTCTTGCCGGTCCAAGCCGATCACAACACCGACCGCCTGCGCCCCTGCAGTATCAATCATGTGAAGCACTTCGGAAACGGCTGTTCCCGCAGTAATCACATCATCAATGATCAAAATGCGACCTTTGAGTGGGGCACCAACCATGACGCCGCCCTCTCCGTGCGTTTTAGCTTCTTTACGGTTGTACGCAAAAGGAACATCTAGGCCGTGTTGGTCTGCCAAGGCTACCGCGGTTACTGCCGCCAAAGGAATGCCTTTGTAGGCAGGGCCAAGAAGCACATCAAACGCAATACCCGACTGGATAATACACTCGGCGTAACACCGGCCCAGCTCAGCGAGAGTCGCGCCACTGTTAAAGGCACCCGCGTTAAAAAAATAGGGCGAAATTCGCCCCGATTTGAGCGTAAATTCGCCAAACTTTAGGGCATCATGCTTTTTAGCAAGTTCGATAAAGCGTTTTTGATATCCCTGTAACACGACAAATCCTCGCACACTGTAAAGACGCACCACTTTAGCACTTTAATGCTCAATTTTGATGCATTTGGCATCACGTTCATGGTTGTTGGCGTCATATTAATCCAAATAAAACAACGAATAGCACGCTTTTTACATACTCATAAGCACTAATGTTAGGTATCATACACATTCTAGTATTAGGGAGCTATGAATGCGGGTTATCAGTTTTAGTGCCGACGGGTTGATCGAGGCCGAAAAACAAGGGTTTTACGAATGGGTTCGCGACCAAGACGCGGATTTCATTTGTATCCAAGATATCCGTTGCTCTGAGTACGATCTGCGCAAAGATTCGTTTTTCCCTCGCGAATACAACGCCTACTTTTTCGACAATCTTAACGACTCCAAAAAAGATGGCGTGGCGATTTACTGTAAGCAATTACCCAAAGCCATTATGACGGGACTGGGTTTCACCGATTTCGATATGGACGGACATTATATCCAAGCCGATTTTGGCAATGTGAGCATAGGGTCGTTAATTGCCCCCTATGCAGCACCCAATGACCAGGCTGCGCAAGCGCGCAAAACCGAGTTCTACCAATTGTTGGTTGCGCACTTAGAAAAAGTCAGTCATAAACGTCGTGAATTTATCATTTGTGGTAATTGGCGAATTGCGCACAAAGCCAAAGATGTCGAATACACCGAGCGCCGCAGCAAATTGCCTGGGTTCTTAGCGGAAGAGCGTCAAAGCTTGGATGAAATCATGGAGCTGGGCTACGTCGACGCCTTCCGCGAAGTGAATTCCGACAGCGACGAATACAGCTTTTGGCCTGGCGGCCAAGTGGGTGTAGACGGCATGCGCACGGACTTCCAGTTGGTCTCTAAAGGCCTTAAATACAACATCGATTATGGCGTGATCTACAAGGCAAAGAGTTTTTCAACACACGCCCCTGTGATCATGGATTACGACCTAGAGGTATAAGGTCTCTAGGCCGAGAGCCGTACTACCCTTCAGCAAGTGCTCCGCGTTGAGCCTCGAACAGCTCACGAATACCCGCTTCCGCTAAATCCAGCATTTGATTTAAGGTCGCTCGGTCAAAAGTCGCGCCTTCTGCGGTACCTTGTACTTCAATTAAACCACCATCTTCACCCATCACCACATTCATATCGGTGTCAGCCGAGGAGTCTTCCGGATAGTCCAAATCGAGCACCGGCACGCCTTGATAGACACCCACCGACACCGAGGCTACAAGCTGGTTTAGTGGGTCCGTTTTTAAGAGCTTATCGCGCTGAAGACCGTTAAGCGCATCCACCAGCGCAACACAGGCACCGGTGATAGACGCCGTGCGCGTACCGCCGTCGGCTTGTATCACATCACAATCAACCGTAATGGTGTATTCGCCCAAGCGCTTTAAGTCCACAACTGCACGTAAGGACCGGCCGATCAAACGCTGAATTTCTAAGGTACGGCCACCCTGTTTGCCGCGAGCGGCTTCACGATCCATTCGTGACCCGGTCGACCGAGGCAGCATTCCATATTCGGCGGTAATCCAACCCTGACCCGAGCCTCGCAAGAACCGAGGTACGCCCTCAGAAACGGAGGCGTTACACAACACTTTGGTACGACCAAACTCGACTAGAACCGATCCCTCGGCATGGCAGGTGTAGTTGCGCGTGATACGAATTTCGCGTAGCTCGTGAGGCTGGCGCCCACTGGGTCGTTGCATAAGTTGACTCCCAAAAGGTGATAAGTATAGCAAACCCAAGACTCGCAACCGAGTTAATCGCACATCCCCAGACGCAGTGCTACAATCTCGAGCAAAAGGAGACGCTATGATTCACAGCATGACAGGCTTTGGGCGCGCCGAAGCAGACCAACAGGGTATTAGCATTCAAATTGAGATTCGTAGCGTCAATCAACGCCACCTGGATGTCTATTTAAGGTTACCCGAAGCCTTAAATAGTCTAGAGGCAAAAATCCGTGAGCAAGTAAAGCAAACGCTTGCCCGCGGCAAGGTCGATATCGGTATTCGCTTGAACGCGAGCAGCAGTGGTGAGTCAGCGCTCACTATGAACAAGAGCAAGCTCGACAGAGTTTTACAGCTTCTTCATGCGGTATATCAGCAAGCTGGCGACACTGTAGCCAAAGCCAATGCTCTTGAGGTCTTGCAATGGGATGGGGTGCTCGAGAAGCAAAGTATCGGTACTGAGCAAATAGAGCCTACCGTGATGAACTGCCTTGCGGAGGCCTTGTTGCAACTGATCGAGTCCCGCCAGCGTGAAGGCGCGAGCCTCGCAATAACCTTGCAGGAACGTGTGAGCGATATTCGCACACAAATCGACCGAATCAATAGCGCATACCCGGCAGCACGCGAAGGCTACCACGCTCGACTTCGACAAAAGCTCGAAGACACCGCAATTGCGGTAGACGAACAGCGCCTAGCGCAAGAGCTGGTAATCTTCGCCCAGAAATCCGACCTTGAAGAAGAGCTCGACCGCCTTGGCGTTCACCTCGACGAAATGCTGCGAATTCTAAGCCAAGGTGGCCCCTGCGGGCGTAAACTCGACTTCCTGATGCAAGAACTTAACCGAGAGGCAAACACCATCGCATCAAAGTCGATCCACACGGACATCACCCAGGCCGCCGTCGAGATTAAGGTACTGATCGAGCAGATGCGCGAGCAGATCCAAAACATTGAGTAAGGTAAGCAGTAAAGTGAATAACAATTCGCATGTCTGTTAATGGTGCGCCCGTTCAACTCATTGAGTCAATCACGTGATATCACCCGATTTTATTACCGCCTCGGTCTCTACATTTAGCTTGGTGTCTCTGGCGGAGATCGGCGACAAAAGTCAGCTGGTATGCATGGCGCTGGCAACGCGCCACCGTCACTGGCCCGTGCTTTTGGGTGCTGCGTCGGCCTTTTTACTGTTAAATGTTCTAGCCGTTACTTTTGGTGCCAGTGTCGCCGCATGGATTCCTGAGAGCGTGTTAGCGGGCGTCGTCGCCATAATGTTTTTTACTTTTGGCATTCAAGCATTGCGCGCAAGCGATGATGACGAGGATCTCGAGATTCAAGAAAAGTCCAATCACGGCGTATACGTCACCGCCTTTTTGATGATTGTAGTTTCTGAATTTGGCGACAAAACTCAAATTGCGGTGGCAGGGCTATCGACTTCGTTGGCCGCTATTCCAGTATGGCTCGGCGCCAGCCTTGCATTAGTACTCATCTCTGGGCTGGGCATCTGGGCCGGCAAAACATTAACCGGCAGAGTACCTTTGCACTGGCTGCATAGGGCGGGGGGATTACTATTTTTGGTCTTCAGTGGCTTGGCTGGCTATCAGTGTATTCATGCCGTTTTAGAGCTATCGAGCTAAATTTAGCAGGCTCACGTATCCGTACTTAAGACTCAAACGCACCAGTGAAATAGAGTGCCTAGGCCACTGCGCTCGCAGCGAGCCGCCCCAAATTTGAATCACCTGAGTTCAAATTTGTTGCAATCGTAACGCCTGCGTGACGCGTATACTTTACCAGCGTCCACAACACGAACAGGAGAGTCGTAATGAAAACACTATCTAAAGTTACATTAATTACCGGTATCATCAGTTCTAGTTTATTTGGCAACGTCGCGTTTGCACAAGATTCAAGCGATCAGTACAACACGTGCCAAGCTATTGTTAAACAAGCCTTCGGCGAGGAGTCGATCGTGAAAGTGAAAAGCTCTAAGACCCGAGCTGGCGTAACTACCATCAAGCTCCAAGTCGTACCACCCACTGGTGGTCGTTCGGTCATGCGCTGCATCAGCGATACGAACGCAGGCGGCGAAGTTAGCGTCCTTGATAAAGACGGCAACAAACTCTAAACGCACCGTCATGTAATGAACTGGGATGATCTGAAAATACTGTTAGCACTCAATCGTGAGCGGTCTTCGAGGAAGGCAGCGAACCGGCTTGGCATCAGTAACACAACGATTATCCGACGTTTAGAACTGCTCGAAGAAGCCGTGGGGGCTCGTCTATTTGATCGCACCCCCGACGGCTTTCAAACGACGTCAGTGGGCGAGCAGCTGGTTAAAACCGCAATTGAGGTCGAGGATAAGATTGCGGAGGGTGAGCGCTACGTGACCGGCAGAGACACGGATCTTGAAGGTATAATCAAGGTCGCGTTACCAGATGGACCCGTGCAGTTTATCGCACAATCGTTTGCCGAATTCGCTAATCAATACCCCCGGATACAACTCGACCTGTCGTTGAGTAACGAGCCCGCTGATCTTGCTCGTCGCGAAGCAGACGTCGCACTTCGAGTACTGCGACTTGACGCAAAGTTACCCAAAGATATTGTCGGTATTCGATTAGGATCGATGTCGTTTGGCTATTACATTCACAAAGACTTACTTAGCGACGTACAGGCGGGTCGTACGCCACTTACCATCATGAGCTCCTCAACCGATGAGCCCGACATAAAACTCGCCCCCACGATGTACCCAAGGCCCATCGTAAAACGTCACGTCATGCGAGGCGTAAACCAAATGCGCGCAGCCATTCTGTGTAAGATGGGCGCTGGCGAATTGCCCAGCATTGCGTGTTCCGACACCCCTGACATTGTTCAATTGCCGGGCACCCAAGCGGAGTGTTATGGGTACTTTTGGTTGCTGTATCACAAGGACTTGAGACAATCGGCACGAATTCGGGCTTTTTTTAAGCATCTTGCGGGCTTACAGCAACACTGGTCACCCGACTGGGACACATCGAAACAGAACTCGCAGCAATCTTCGAGTTAACCATCTCCTGACAAATGCACCGCAGTCAAACCTTGAGATAGGTTTTTGCTAGTTTAAAAACAGCTGCTTCACCGGAATAATCATCAGTTAGCGAGGCGAATTGAGCCCCAAACTGCGATCACCACCAACGGTGCGCCTAGACACATAAAATCATCTTAAAAATAACGGTAATAGCCTTCCCTATAAAGGTCATGGGCAGCAACGAAGTTTGAGGTAGCATTCGCTGAACGCAACGCAACTAATCATTGCCAGTTTCAATGAGTGAGAGCGGCGCACGAATGGCGCTATCGCGCGACAGCATTATCGTAACTTTTACAGGCCACATGCCAGAAAGCTAAGGCAGAAAACAGGCTCATAAGGGGTAGCAAAACCATCAAGGCCAAGGATAAGCCCAGGGAGTCGGCCAACAGGCCCGTCAAAAACGGCCCGGGCGCAAGGCCCAATAAGTTGTTCATTAGAGTCAACATCGCAAAGGCCGTGCCGTGAATAGCAGCCGGCGTGAGCGCTGCAACTAAAGCGCCGGCAGGGCCGGTGGTCGCCGCACAAAAGCACATGGCAATCGCTAAACTCACCAGCTGTAATACGCCTGCGGGCACGCTGAATGCAATTAATAAAGCGATGGCTGAACACCCACAATACACCATGGCAATTTGCTCAGCACGATAGCAGCCCTGTTGCCTGATGCGGTCCGCGAAGTAACCGCTTACGATCATGCCGATACCCCCAATGAATACAAAGCCGCCCGCCGCCAGACCCGCAGTCGCTGTGTCCCAGTGATACTCGCGGTTTAACAAGCTTGGCAACCAAGCCATTAACGACGCGCTGACAAACAGCTGCAAACCACTACCTAAATACACCCAGGGTAATTGGGCGCCGCGCCAAACCGTTTTAAGCGCCACCATCATTGGTGTAGCCGCCTCGATGTCTGAATGCGGTCTTGGGTCGCGCACTAATAATGGATAGATTAAGGCCAGCACTAGCCCAAACAAAGCCATGGCTCCGAAGGCATAGCGCCAGCCTAATGCGTTGGCAAGCACCCCACCCAATCCCAGCCCAAGAACTGAGCCCATCATGCCACCCGCCATAAAAGCTGCACTCAGTGTCGCGCGGAGCCGCTCTGGAAAGGCCGATAACACCAAGGCAATACCTACACTGCCGTAGGCCGCCTCGCCAATGCCGACCATGAACCGACCCGCAAACATTTGTGCAAACGACTGAGAGTAAGCGCACAGCAGCGTTGCCAAGCTCCAAAGCACAGCCATTAAGGTCAGGCTTTTTACCCGACCCCAGCGATCTGCCAAAAACGATAAGGGTACCGTGAGCAACCCGACCATTAAGGCGACAATGCCCGATAAGGAGCCAAGCTGCGCATCGGTTAAAGCCCATTCCGCCTTTAACAGCGGAAACACCGCGTTCAGTACCTGGCGCGACATATAGTCCGATATTAGAAGACCAAAGGTCAGGGCAAATATGACCCAGGCATACCGGTCATAATCTCGGTTAGTGGCGCTGAGCGACATCGAAGTTTACGCGCGCAAGCGGTTTAGATTGGGGGCAAAACCATTGCGAGCGAGCGTCTCATCGGCCGAGCTGTAAAATTCGCCCAAACGATAGATGCGTCGCGCCTCATCGGCGGTCGCAACCTTGCGGCCAAACTCTTCAGAAATACGCACCAGCTGCTGAATTTGCTCGACCGACGTCATTTTACGGTCGCGTCGCTGGGTCCAAATATTGTCTTCAATGCCACAGCGTACGTGTAAGCCCATTGCAATCGCCATCATGTTAATGGGTAATACGTTAAGCATAGACGATTCCAAGGTTAGAACCGACCCTTCTGGGCAGGCACGCACAAAGTTCGCTAGGTTAAAAATATTGGGCGCATCAAAACCGCCGCCAATGGCCACCCAAGTTAAAATCAAAGGGACATTCGCCGCACCGCGTCGCATCATCCTCTCTACAGTTTCTAGCTGCGCAACACCCGACAATTGGAAGTGCGTTTGAATACCATTGGCCGATAATCGCCGAATATGTTCCTCGACCCACTCAGGGCCCGCGGGAATCGTCATTTCTTGGTAAGCGTACTTCAACTCGGGATCGGCGAGCGAGGTGCCGGCAATATCTGCATCGCACATCTGCTCGATGATGTTCATCTGATTCGTGTTAATCGCAATGGTAACTTGATCGGGCACGGGCGTAAGTTCGGCCAACATGTGGCGAGTATCATCAGACAGCCACTTCGCCGCCTCACCGTCGCTTTCGGGTGCAAACGAAATCGACCCCCCAACTTGAATAATCATTTCGGGGACCGCTTCACGAACACCAGCAATTAGCTCGTTGAACTTTGATAATCGCTTCGAGCCTTTGCCATCAAGTTCACGCACATGCAGATGCAAGACCGTCGCACCCGCTTCGTAACACTCTACGGCCTTTTGTATCTGCTCTTCCATTGTGATCGGAATGTCCGCCGGAAAGTCCTCTGGCGCCCACTCAGGGCCATAGGGAGCACAGGTAATGACCAAATCTTCTTGGTTTTCGGGAAACATCGATCCGTCTTGAAAATGCATAGTTCACCTCGGTTATTGTTTTAGTTCGAGTCGCCCATAATCCCAGCGCGTTCCATTTTGCGGTGGCAGGGCGGGTAATCCATGACCGCGTAGTGTTGCGTACTGCGATTGTCCCAAATCGCCACGCTATTCGGCGCCCATCGAAATCGCACTTGGTATTCAGGAATAGCGGCCTGACCGATTAAATACTGTAAAAGCTGAGTGCCACCTAGCGTGTAGTCTTGACCAACGCGCACACGATTGGGCTGGTGGTAGTTTGTGAAGTGGGTCGTAAAACTATTCACGTTCAAAATTCGTTCGCCGGTTTCTGGATGTGTGCTAACAACAGGGTGTTCGGCGTCGGGGTACTGCTGGTGCAACGCGAGACGTTGTTCGCGCGACATGGCCGCACCAAACGTGGCCTCTATTGAGTGGCGCGCGTACAAATCTTCGATATCCTCTTTCACGTGATTGGGAAGCCTGTCATAGGCCAAGGCCATATTCGCCCACAGGGTATCCCCACCGACCGGCGGGCACTCAACGCAGCGCAAGACGCAACCTTTAGGAGGCACTTCACGCCAGGTCGCATCGGAATGCCAGGCGTTTTCATAGCGACTTGGGGGTGAATCGGGCGTTTTATAAATTTGCACCAAGCCAGGATGATCGGGATCGGAACCGGCGACCGGGTGGTCCTCTAGGGGACCCATTCGCTCGGCAAAGGCGACGTGTTCAGCGCGAGTCAGCTCTTGGTTTCGTAAAAACACGACCTTGTGCGTCAGCACCGCTTGGTAAATCTGATCGAATAAGTCCGTGTTGCTAATCGAATCCTTTAACTGAACATCGCTTAACTCGGCTCCGATAGCGCACGTTAGAGGCAAGATATTCATGAACTTGCCTTACACCACAAAAATCGAGCAGCCCCTGGTGCTGCGACTTTCAAGATCTCGGTGGGCCTGCGCCGCGTCTTCCAAACGATACACTTGATTCACATCGATCGTGATTGCGCCCGAGCGCACATGACCAAAAATGGCGTCAACGAGTGCTTGTTTTTCAGCCGGGTCGGCAATGTAATCTGCCAGGGCCGGACGCGTCAGGTACAAGGACCCTTTCATCGCCAGAAGCTGCGGATCAAAGGGTGGGATAGTACCCGACGCGGTGCCTACACAAACCATCAAGCCGCGTCGCCGCAAGCTATCAAGAGATTGTTCGAAAGTGGTTCGCCCCACACTGTCAAACACCACATCCACGCCTTGACCACCGGTCAAATCACGCACTGCAGACACCACGTCAGATTCGCTGTAATTAATAACTTCGGCACAACCCGCTGCCAAGGCCGCTTGGCGTTTTTCTTCAGTTGATACCGTTCCGATAACACGAATTCCCAATAACTTTGCCCACTGGCTGACAATCGAGCCCACACCACCCGCCGCAGCATGAAGCAGTAAGGTATCACCCGTTTTAAAGGGGTATATCTGGGTCATCAAATAAGCGGATGTTAGGCCACGCATGGTCATCGCAGCCGCTGTCGTTAAGGGGATATCATCGGGCACCTTTATCAACACAGACGCATTGATCAGACGCTCGGTCGCGTACGCGCCCAAGGTATTAATAAAACCGGTGTACGTCACGCGATCACCCACCGCAACACAATCGACGCCCTCGCCCAAGGCTTCCACCACGCCGGCAGCTTCCACACCCAAGCCATTCGGCATAGGAATAGGGTAGGTGCCATCTCGAAAATAGGTATCTGCGTAATTTAGGCCTATGGCCTCATGCCGAAGTTTAACTTGACCTAGGCCAGGTTCGCCGACAACAACCTCGGTGCAATACAGCACCTCGGGTCCACCGGCTGAATCCATTCGTACTACTGTCGCCATGACGACTACCTTTGTTATGTCTTATGGCAACAATGTAGTCTTCGACCTGCGCCAAAAGTTGATTATTTGCGACAAAAACTTATCATAACGCGACAACACCTTGGAAATTGTCTTTGGAGCCTATTATGCCGGCCATGGTTCGCGCTGCCCTACTTAGCAACTACGCCGCCACGGCTAAGCGTTTAGGCTTGGATCCAAGGGCCTATCTCGCGCAGCACGAGCTGCCTATGAGTGTGTTAAACCAACCAGATCGACGTATTCCCGCCAGCATTATCAATGCACTACTTGAGCAAAGCGCCCTGGACTCGGGCTGTACGACCTTTGGACTAGAAATGGCGAGTACCCGTCAAATGTCGGACTTTGGCGTAGTGGGCTTACTGTTAACACATCAGCCGAGCCTACGTGCCGCCTTAAAAATTACTCAAGACTACCGCTACCTGCTAAATGACTCGCTGATTATTGATGTCGAAGAAAGCGACAATCTGGCCATCATCCGTGAAGAAATTGTCTCCGATAACCAGCTCTCGAACCAGCAAACCAACAACTACGGTCTGGGCGTACTCTTTAAAATGTTTCAGGCCTTTTTAGGGAACCAATGGCGCCCTCATTCGGTTTATTTCAGCCACCGCATGCCTTCGGACCCCAAAGCCTTCCGCGAGTTTTTTGGGTGCCCCTGCTATTTTGCTGCAGACTTTAACGGCTTGGTTTGCACCTCGCGTGATCTGGACACCCCCAATCAAGTTGCCGACCCCGTTATGCGCACCTATCTCGAGCGATTTTTAGAATCGTTGCGAAGCGAGTCGCCGCTTTCACTCGGCGATGAAGTACGCCAGGCCATCGCGCTGCTATTGCCACTAGGGCGCTCGTCCATTGATCAGATTGCACCCACACTGGGGGTGCATCCGCGCACCTTGCAACGACGCTTACAGGAGCAGGCGTTAAGCTATTCAAGCCTGCTGTTGGAAACACGAGTAGAACTGTTAAAACGCTACATGGCAAATGGGCAGTATTCGTTGGGCTCGATCGCCGAACTTTTAGGTTATTCGTCGGCACCAGCGTTTACACGCTGGTTTCAGGAACAATTCAACGAAAGCCCGCGGTCCTACCGCCAGCGCCTCTACCCCTCAATACACGCCGCGCGCGCTGTGCCCAGCCTAACCCGCAAAAAATAAATTGCCCCAAAATACCGCTGCCAGCACACCGGTTAAATCCGCCAACAGGGCAACCACAATGACATAGCGTGTCCGCACAATACCCACGGCCCCGAAGTAGACCGCCAATACATAAAAAGTGGTTTCGGTTGAACCCTGCATGACACTCGCGATAAATGCGGACAACGAGTTAGGGTCCTGGCTAACGATATCGCTCATGACCGCAAAGGCACCCGAGCCTGACAAGGGGCGCACCAAAGCCATTGGTAGCGTATCGGCGGGCATACCAATTAAGTTGGTCAGCGGGGCTAGCACATGAATGAGCATATCCAATGCGCCCGAGGACCGAAATAGGGCAATCGCCACCAAAATCGCGACCAAAAAAGGGATTATGCGAAGCGCAACATCAAACCCCTCTTTGGCGCCGTCGCACACCGATTCATAGACAGGCACCTGGCGACTTAAACCATAGGTCACCAAAATGCCAATCAAAAACGGAATCAACCAGGTGGGCAGTACATCGATAAAAAACGACACTGCTGCGGCGCCGCTTTGCGTATGACCCACAAACTGAAATGCCGCGGCACCCAAAAACACCAACAAGTACACGGGCAACATAAACCGACGCCAACCCTCTGCTTGTATTTCTGGCGCGACCTGATACGCGGGCTGGTCCAAATCAAGCTCAGTGCTCGATGGAGAGCCGCCCCCTGAATGAGCGACAGGTGGATAGGGATCTCGGCGGGCAAACAACTTGGCCAGAATTACGGCCACAGCGGTAGAACAGGCGGTTGCTAAAATAGAGGGCAACAAAATACCGGCGGGGTCGTCGGCTCCCGCGCCCGCGCGAACGGCAATAGCGCCCAAAGGCAGTAGAGTCACTGAGCTGGTGTTAATCGCCAAAAACAAACACATGGCGTGTGTCGCCGTGCCTTTATGTTTATTCAGGCTTTCGAGGGCCTGCATGGCCTTAATACCAAAGGGAGTAGCGGCATTACCCAAACCCAGAATATTTGATGACATATTCATAATCATCGCACTCATGGCGGGGTGGTCGCCTGGCACTTCAGGAAACAGTCGTGTCATCACTGGCTTCAGCTTGCGCGCAATCACACTTAAGAGGCCGGCGTTCTCAGCTACCTTCATCAAGCCCA
>JALRFH010000233.1 GCA_023253715.1 Halieaceae bacterium | reverse complement strand
CCAACCACCGAGTTATCGCCGATCGTCACCCCTTTCAGAATGGTCGCATGGTCGCCAATCCAAACATTGTCGCCAATATGAACAGGGCGAGGTTCGGGGTCTCTGGCATTGCGATCGTACAGCGTGTGCCAATCGGAGTCGGTGATATAGGCGCCGTTCGCCATCATGACTCCATCACCAATACGAATTTCATCGCTGGCGCTAATCCGAACGCCCGGCGATAACAGTGCGGCATCACCGATCACAAGGGTACCCAAGCCGGCGTCACGTCCCCATACGCCCAACTCGACGCGGTGCGAGGGCTCTCCTATGGCGGTCAAACTGTGACCGATATGAATATTCGGGCCCGAAATCTTCACATACCAGGGCTTCATCACCGTATGATAAGGACCCAGTGAAGCGCACTCAGGTCGCAAGAAGTATTCGGTATACCAATGACGAAACTGTAAATGTAGTTTTTTTAACCAATACGGGCGGTTATCTTGCTTCACGCTGACCTCAAATCTCGGGGCTTATTGACACCGTCGCTCGGTGAATTGCGCTATGATGACAGTGACTATCCATTAGGTGCAAGTACAAGCCGTGACCAAGATCGGAAACTCGAAACCCGTTTCAAGCAACCAGCAGGGAGTGCATGAACACCTTGATGTGCTTGTGACCAAGCACCTCAATACAATAGACCGAACGCCCATTCCCGACTTCGTCAAAGACAGCTTCGAGCTTATTGCGAAAACTCTGCGCCAAACTGGGCTGCCATTGTGGCTAGATTCATTTTGCGGCACAGGTATCAGCACACGAAGACTCGCCGAACAGCATCCCGATTTTTGCGTGGTTGGCGTTGATCAGTCTCAGCAACGCTTGGGCGCTGAGCCGCCGCCGGAACTCAACAACTGCCTGCTCGTTCGCAGTGACTGTGAAGCATTGTGGCGACTTATGGCCACACACAAGGTATGCGCCAAACAACATACGCTGTTCTACCCAAACCCTTGGCCCAAGGCATCGCAAGTGAAACGCCGCGTGCACGGCCATGCCAGCTTTCAAGCGCTGCTCGACATCTCACCGAATCTTGAATTGCGCACGAATTGGGAGACCTACGCCCGCGAATTCGCTCAAGCCTTAACCCTTGCTCGCCGGCCCATCGAATTAACATCCTTTACGCCACAAGAACCCATAACGCGTTTCGAAGCAAAGTATGCTGCCAGTCAGCACACGCTGTGGAAAGTTCGCTCTACGACCAGCTCGTGACCTTCTCCTCTGTTTGGGTTAGAGTGTGCGCCTAATTTAGGAGGACGCATGACTCAGGCTACCGACCCCGTATGGGAACGAATTCGCCAAGAAGCAGCGCTTGAAGCTCAACACGAGCCCATTCTCGCCAGCTTTTTTCACGCCACGATCTTGAACCATCGTAAGCTTGAGTGCGCCCTCAGTTTTCACCTTGCCAGCAAATTAGACAGCCCAACGGTACATGCGCTGCTGCTGCGAGAGGTCATCATGCAGGCCTTCGAGAGCGACCCTGAGCTCGGAATTGCGGTACGCCAAGACCTGCTTGCGGTCGAAGAACGCGACTCAGCATGCCACGAACTGTCTGTGCCCTTCTTGCATTTCAAAGGGTTCCACGCGCTGCAAACCTATCGCGTGGCCAATTGGCTGTGGCGGCAAGGCAGACACTCTTTAGCCTTATTCTTTCAAAACAGAATGTCGAGCGAGTTCGATGTCGACATTCATCCCGCGGCAAGATTAGGACATGGCATCATGCTCGATCATGCCACCGGCTTGGTGATTGGCGAAACCGCAGTGGTTGGCAACAACGTATCAATACTGCAGTCAGTCACCTTGGGGGGCACTGGCAAAGAGGATGGTGACCGCCATCCTAAAATTGGCGACGGCGTTCTGATCAGCGCAGGCGCTAAGATACTGGGCAATATCACCGTGGGCGAAGGCGCCAAAGTGGGTGCTGGCTCAGTGGTACTTGAACACGTACCACCGCACGTCACTGTGGCCGGCGTGCCAGCCAAAATTGTAGGTCGACCCGCGAGCGAGCTACCCGCACTAGAGATGGATCAGGGCTTCGATAACGTGAGCTAGCGGGCAACAGCCTGGTGGTAAACCGGCGACAGTTCTACGACTGCGTCAACAAAGGCCTTGACGTGATCAGGGTTAACACCCGGCGTTACACCGTGCCCAAGGTTAAAGATGTGGCCCGAACCGTGGCCGAAGCTTTCTAAAATAGTCGCAACTTCTTCACGAATTCGCGCTGGACTTGCGTACAAAATCGCAGGGTCCATATTGCCCTGCAAAGCGACTCGACTACCAATTTGTTGGCGCGCAGAACCGATGTCGGTCGTCCAATCCAAACCGACACAATTAGCGCCGCAATCTGCAATTGAAGATAACCACTGACCGCCGTTCTTGGTAAACACAATCACGGGCACGGAGCGACCATCCGCTTCTTTCGTCAGTTGCGCGATAATTCGCTGCATGTACTTCAACGAGAACACTTTGTAAGCAGACGCACTCAAGCTACCGCCCCAAGTATCAAAAATTTGCACAGCCTGAGCACCGGCCGCAATTTGCGCATTCAAGTAATCTGCGACCGCATCGGCTAGCAGCGCCAGCAGTTTGTGCATGACCTCTGGCTGGTCATAGGCCATCGCTTTAACGCGGGCGAAATCTTTGCTGCTACCGCCCTCAACCATATAAGTGGCCAAGGTCCATGGGCTACCCGAAAAGCCTATCAGCGGTACATTACCATTAAGTTCAGAGCGAATGGCACTGACGGCATCCATGACATAGCTTAAATCATCAGCCGCTTTGAAATCGTTCAAGGCGTCAATATCCGCCTCAGAGCGCACCGTTTTATGAAACTTAGGGCCCTCGCCTTCTTCAAAATACAGACCCAGCCCCAAGGCATCGGGAATGGTCAAAATATCCGAAAACAGAATCGCCGCATCCATGGGATAACGTCGCAAAGGCTGCATGGTCACTTCGCAAGCGAGCTCAGTATTCTTACACAGATCCAAAAACGAGCCTGCTTGCGCTCGCGTTGCCCGATACTCTGGCAAATAGCGGCCGGCCTGACGCATCATCCAAATAGGCGTGCGATCGACAGGTT
>JALRFH010000219.1 GCA_023253715.1 Halieaceae bacterium | reverse complement strand
TCGATATTGACCCTTTGGTGCTCGGTGAAGAAAAGGCGATTTTAGAGGACTTGTTAGCCGCTGCAGTTAACGATGCCGTGCGTCGAGTTGAAGCACAAAACCGAGAAAAAATGGCGGAAGTGACCGCTGGAATGAGCTTGCCGCCAGGCATGAAAATGCCTTTTTGATCTGTCTATGAAATTAACCGCTCTCGATAATTTGACCCAAAGTTTGCGCTGCTTACCCGGTGTGGGCAACAAAAGCGCCACTCGCATGACATTGCAGTTGCTGCAACATAATCGCGAAGGGGCTGTAACCTTAGCGCACGCGCTGCTAAACGCGGTAGAGCGCGTAGGCCACTGTGAGCGTTGTCGCAATTTTAGCGAAGCGCCTCAGTGCGGTATATGCCTCGACGCGCGACGTGATGCAACGACTGTGTGTGTGGTGGAAACCCCATCGGATGTAACGGCCATAGAATCAACCTCCAGTTTCAAGGGGCATTACCACGTTTTGATGGGGCACTTATCGCCCATTGATGGCGTAGGCCCTAATGACATTGGTTTGGACGTGTTAGAGGCGCGCATTGCGCAGGGTGATATCGCCGAGGTGATTTTGGCGACCAGTTCAACCGTGGAAGGCGAGGCAACCGCGCATTACATCGCGAATCAAATGCGCGCCAGGGGTGTTGCTGTGAGTCGTTTGGCGCGCGGTGTTCCCATGGGTGGTGAACTAGATTACGTCGACAGTTCGACCTTGGCGCAGGCTTTGTCGGGACGGCGACCCATTGACTGATATTGACGCCCAGTGGATTGACAATGCCCTTGAGCTTGACGCGAATTTAAAGGCTTATGCCGGCAGAAGCGCCGTGGTTCTTGATACTGAGTTCATGCGCGAGCGCACCTACTTTCCGAAGCCGGCGTTGGTGCAAGTGGCGAGCGGCGGGCGTATTTGCTTGCTTGACCCTCTTGCCTTGGATGATACCGAGGCTCTTGCTGGCTTGTTGGGCTCCGATAAAACACTGAAAGTTGTGCATTCTGGCAGTGAAGATTTGGAGGTGTTTCAAGCCTGGTTAGGGGTGCCTATCAGCCATTGGTTTGATACACAAATTGCCGCCGCTATGCTCGGCTATGGCTACGCTATTGGCTACAGAGCGATTGTTGAAGGTTTCCTGGGGATCGCCTTAGACAAAGGTGAGACGCGCTCTGATTGGCTGCAGCGTCCTTTGAGCGAGGGCCAGTGGCAATATGCGGTGGCGGATGTCGTCTATTTAGAGCCGGTGTTTGAGCGCTTGTATCATGAAGCCGAGCAGCAAGGTCGCGTTTCTTGGGTGTTAGAGGAGGGTGCCCGCGCGGTGAAGGGCTCGCAAAGTGCGTCTTACGACTGTCGAACCAAAATCGGTAGTGCATGGAAACTGGCTGCCCGAGGCCTGCAAGCCCTGATGAACGTATGCGATGCGCGTGAGCGACTCGCCATTGCACAGGACAAACCTCGAGGCTGGATTTTAGATGATCAATCGGCCGTGCAAATCGCTCAGGCTTTGCCAAGTTCGAAGTCACAGCTTAGAGCACTGCTCTCTGATAGGAACCGAGGGGCAATGCGTCACGCCGAGATATGGTTGGCGGCTGTGACTCAGGCCTGCGAGGCCCCCGACGAGAATCTGCCCAAACCCGTGGCGCCGCCTTTGAGTGCGGTCCAGCGGAAGAAAATGAAGATGATTAAGGACGCCGTGACTGAATGGACTCAGAGGTTGAATATTGCGCCTGAAATTGTCTTTAACAAAAGTGATTATGCTCTTTGGGTGCAATGGCTAGAGGGCGTGGAGATTTTCATGCCAGACCATTGGATGGGGTGGCGATACGAACCATTTACTGAACGCTTAATGCAAGAATTACCGAGAGGTTGATAACGTGTTGACGCAAATTTACGCGAGTGAGCGCAAACCGGGTTATTATCTTTATGTCCCCAAAGACGCAGATTTGAGGGATCTGCCTGAGGCCTTAATTAAGCCCTTGGGCACCTTGCGAAAATCCTTGCTATTGATGATTGGACCCACCCAAACGTTGGCTAACGCGGATCCGGTTAAGGTGTTAGATTCGTTGCGGGAACGCGGATTCTACCTGCAACTCCCCCCCAAAGAAGATCCTTTAGAGGCTTTGTATTCGTGACTTGGTGGAACGAACTGGCACTGCATGAGTTGAGTGAAACGCAGTGGGAGGCCTTGTGTGACGGGTGCGCAAAATGCTGTTTACATAAGCTCGAGGATGCCCGCACACAAAAGGTGTACTACACCAAGGTACGCTGCCAGTTTATGGATGCGAATACTTGCCAGTGCGAATGTTACGAGCAACGTAGTGAACGCGTTCCCAATTGCATCGATCTAAAGCACCATGAGGTATCGAGTTTACACTGGCTTCCAGCCACCTGTGCCTATCGATTACGATCAGAGGGGCGCGCCTTACCTGATTGGCATTATTTGGTGAGCGGCGATCGCAGCAGCATCCACAAAGCCGGGATCTCGATTCGTGGGCGTGCGATTTCAGATGAATTTGTGCACCCAGACGGGTACGATGAGCACATTATCACTTGGGTTGAATAGTTCCCGTGTTAGAAACGAGTTCGTACATTAGCGCCTTGTTTGCCTACAGCCTAGCCGCTTTCGTTGCGCTACTGGTCATGGTCTGGTGGTTGCTTAAGCTGGGCTGGGGACGTTTTTTGATCGCGCTTCTGTTCTGGCTTGGTGCGGCCGTTCTTTTGACGCCGGCCTATGCTAATATGGACGTCGAAACCTTTGCTCCAGCGATTCTCGTGGCGGTGTTTCAGACGGCATTTTTCGGCTTGGACTCGGCGATGCACGCCATTCGCCCCCTGGGTGTCGCTATGGGTGTTGCGGCCGTGATTGCTTGTGTTCATGGTGCTATTTGGGTTTGGCTGGGTCGACGACGATTAAGGATGGAACAGTCATAATGCGCGTATTTTGGCGAACTGCTTGGATTCTTTTCAGCCTAGTGTTAAGCGGCGTTGTGCACGCGCAAGAGCCCATCCGGGGGTATCCTGACGTCCGCTTGTTGATCGATGTATCAGGGAGTATGAAGCAGTCAGATCCAACGAATCTGCGGGCTCCTGCACTGGAATTAATCGTTCGTTTATTGCCGCCTGGTTCGAAAGCCGGGGTATGGCTGTTCGGCGATGGTGTCCGCACTTTGTTGCCTCACGTGGTAATCGATGACGCCTGGCGTGACAAAGCGGTTCGCAGTGTGCGGGCGATTGATAATTCGGGCCAGAGAACGAATATCCCTGCGGCGCTTGAGGCTGCGCTGTACGATGTGAATCGACTCGATCCCGATTACCGAACGAGCGTGGTCTTGCTGACCGATGGCAAAGTTGATGTGTCGAACTCTGCGGTTGCCAATGCCAACGCCGCTCGGGTTTTATTGGAGGAGCAAGCGCCGCTCTTAGGGCAAACCGGCGTGCCCGTTCACACCATCGCATTGTCCAACGAGGCGGATTGGGCCTTCTTACGAAAGCTCGCGGAATCCACTCAAGGGCTTGCTGAAAAAGCAGAATCCGCTGATTCCTTGACACGGGTATTTTTGCAAGCCTTAGAAATGGTGGCGCCGACCGCTCGTGTCCCTATCGAGGGGGGCGAATTTCAAATTGATGACGGTGTATCACAGCTTACCGCACTGATTTTTTCCGGTGCCGACGAGCGCGCCAAGGTCGAGCTGATTGATCCTGATAATCAAACCATCGATCCCAGCGCAAGCCCTGCCGGGATACGCTGGTTTAATAATGAAAAATTTTCTTTGGTGACGGTAGACGCTCCCAAACCGGGGCGCTGGCGTTTGGTGGCGCCAAGCAGTGAGGAAAATCGAATCACGGTGATTTCCGATTTGTCCATTGACGTCGATCCCTTGCCAAATTCACTCCCTGTAGATCAACCCACCGAGCTAGGATTGCGGCTGGTTGATCGTGAAGGGGTAATCACTTCAGCTGAGTTATTAAGCGTTTTTGCGATCAAGGTCGTGATTCAAGATCCCGGCAGCAGTATCGAAACCATCGACGTTCAGGCGCTTTACGAGGTGCCAAGCAATGGCGAGTATCGGATCGCTATGCCAGCGTTTTCGAAACCCGGATTGCATAAAATTTCAGTCCGGGTAGAAGCCGATACGCTGGTGCGTGAACTACCCATGTACGTGGATGTGCAAGTCCCGGTAGAGTCTCCGAAAGTGATCACTAAGGCGGTCGAGGCGCGGCCTTCAAGTGGTTTACCTTCATGGCTTTTGCCCAGTGTAGCTGGATTGGTTGGGTTAAGTCTGCTGATCTGGGCGTTGCGGTCCTGGCGTGAGGCGGCCAGAAAGCGACGTATCGCAGCGGCTCGAAGGGCTCAGGAAGCCCGCGATGCGCCACTCATGGAGATGCGGGTGGACAACAGCGATCCCGATTAAACCTTTTGAGTTTCAGCGCACTTGCATGCCACGCAGACAAGCGGTAGCCTCTGCAACCTTCAAATAAACAGATAGACAAGGAATCCTAGGTGAAACAATTCCAAGGTACAGAACGATACGTCGCTACCGATGACTTGAGAATGGCGGTCAACGCGGCAGTGGCCTTGCAACGGCCCTTGCTAATCAAAGGTGAACCGGGTACGGGCAAAACCATGCTGGCGGAGGAAGTTGCTGAGGGCTTGGGTATGCGTCTGATTCAATGGCACATCAAATCCACAACGAAAGCTCAGCAAGGCTTATACGAATACGATGCGGTTTCGCGTTTACGGGATTCTCAGCTCGGTGATGATCGTGTCCATGACATTGCTAACTACATCAAAAAAGGCAAGTTGTGGGAGGCTTTTGCCTCTGACGAGCAGGTAGTATTGCTAATTGACGAAATTGACAAGGCCGACATCGAATTTCCCAACGATTTGTTGGTAGAGCTTGATCGTATGGAGTTCTTCGTTTACGAGACGGGTGAAGTGATTAAAGCGAAACACCGCCCGATTATCATCATTACTAGCAACAACGAAAAAGAGTTACCAGATGCCTTTTTGCGACGTTGCTTTTTCCATTTTATTAAGTTTCCAGATCGCGACACCATGCGAGAAATCGTGGATGTGCACTATCCTAAGATCAAGCAGACGCTGGTTAATGAAGCCTTGGAGGTTTTCTTCGACGTGCGAGATATTCCAGGGTTGAAGAAAAAGCCTTCAACCTCTGAATTAATCGATTGGTTGAAACTGCTGATGGCGGATGATATTCCCGATGAGATTTTAAAGGATCGGGATCATACCAAAGCGATTCCGCCCCTGTACGGTGCCTTATTGAAAAACGAGCAGGATGTGCATTTGTTAGAACGACTTGCCTTTATGCATCGGCGAGAAACGCGCTAGTCATCGGCTATGTTGATTAATTTTTTTCAAGGCTTGCGCGCTGCAGGAGTTCCCGTAACCACTCGGGAACTCCTCGACTTGCTTGAAGGCTTAAAGCATCAGCTTGTGTTTGCGGACCTCGACGCCTTTTATTTTTTGAGCCGGACCTGCCTGGTGAAGGACGAAAAATACTTCGATCGTTTTGATCGCGCGTTTAGTGCCCATTTTAAAGAACTCGAAAACCTCGATAGTGTCATTGAAGCGATGATTCCCGATGATTGGTTGCGTAATGAGTTCATGAAAAACCTGAGCGATGAAGAAAAAGCCAAAATTGAATCTCTGGGTGGTCTAGAAAAGCTTATTGAAGAATTCAAGAAGCGTCTAGAAGAGCAGAAAGAACGCCATGAGGGCGGCAACAAGTGGATTGGTACGGGTGGAACGTCGCCCTTTGGTCAGCAGGGCTACAACCCCGAAGGGATGCGCGTAGGTCCCAATGGTGGCCAGAAAAAAGCGCTGAAAGTGTGGGATCGGCGCGACTTCAAAAATCTGGACGACAGTGTCGAGCTGGGCACGCGCAACATTAAAATGGCACTGCGTCGCTTGCGCAAGTTTGCGCGTCAAGGCGCCGCTGAGGAACTCGATCTTGACGATACGGTTCGCTCAACGGCTCGCAACGCGGGTTTACTGGATATCAAACTGGTCCCTGAACGTCATAACGCGGTCAAAGTGCTGATCTTTTTTGATGTGGGTGGCTCGATGGATCCTCACGTTCGTGTCTGTGAAGAGTTGTTTTCAGCGGCCCGAACCGAATTTAAACACCTAGAGTATTTTTACTTTCATAATTTCATCTACGAGAGTGTTTGGAAAAACAATATTCGTCGTCATAACGAAAGAACGGCACTATTGGACGTGATGCATAAGTACAGTCACGATTACAAAGTGATATTTGTGGGTGATGCAGCGATGTCGCCCTATGAAATCGTTTCACCCGGTGGCTCGGTAGAGCACTGGAACGAGGAGTCGGGCGAAGTGTGGTTACGCCGCCTGCGCGAAACCTATGAAAAAGTCATTTGGATCAATCCAACGCCGCAGGCGGAATGGGAGTACACCCAGTCAACCGCGATTACCCATAAGTTACTGGAAGGCCATATGTACCCCTTAACTTTGAAAGGGTTGGAAGAGGGTATGTCCTATTTGTCTAAATAATAGGCGATTAAAGCGGCAGTGACCGCGACATTTAGGGATTCTACGCCGTTATGCATGGGGATTTTGACCTTGGCTTGACATCGCGACTCGATGTCAGGGCTGACCCCGTCGCTTTCATTGCCCAACACAAAAACCGCGTTTTTAGCCAAGCTGGTTTGAAAAAAGTTGGTCGTGGAGTGGCTGCTCAAGGTGTAGCCAGTAAATCCAGCCTGCAGTAACAAATCCAGAGCCTCTTGGCTTGAATGGCAGCGCAAAATCGGCGCATGAAAGAGTGTCCCGGCACTGGCTTTGGCGACCAGAGGGCCGAGTGGCGCGCAGCCGCGTTCGGGAACGACGACACCGGCGATGCCTGCGGCTGTTACAGAGCGCAATATCATGCCTAAATTCTGTGGGTTAGTCACTCGATCTAAGAGGATGAGTTTGCAGGATGTGTCGCGGTTGGCTTGTAAATAAGCGCCGAGGTCATTGAACCGCGAACATTCGACATCCAGTGCGACCCCCTGATCTTGTTTTTTGTTTTTAGAGATTCGCGCTAGCTCATCGCGGTTGTGGAAACGAACCTCGCAACCACGCTGGCGCGCGAGCTGCGTAAGCCTATCCAGTTTGTCAGAACGTTGATTTGAATCGGCCAGATGCAACACTTTAGGTTGTAGATGGGAATCCAGTAGGCAGGCTTCTACGGGATTCCGACCGTATACGGTAAGCCAGCGGCGCAATGCCTGTTTTTTTGCTTGGTAGTCGGTAGAATCGCGCATTAGCTAGCCCTCTGTCAGCTGGGCGATGCTACCTTATATTGCCAAGGCTTTCGAGTCGGGAGGAGTAGTGGAATTAATTTTATACCACACCAGCGGTTGCCACTTGTGCGAATTAGCTGAAGCGCTTGTCGCCGATGCGCTCGCAGCGGGTGCCGATATACAGTTAACACGCGTCGATATCGCCAATTCGCAAGCACTGGTGGACCGCTATGGTTGGAGCATACCCGTATTGGTCAACGACAAGGCCGAACTTTGTTGGCCATTTGACTTGGCTCAGCTCCAAACCTGGCTTAATTAGTTGCCGACTCTTACAGCTAATACATCGCAACTTGCGCCGTGCAAGACGCCGTTAGCGGTAGAACCCATCAATAAAGCAAGGCCGTAGCGTCCGTGTGACCCAACTACAATGAGATCTGAGCCCAGTTGCTCTGCCATTTGATGAATCTCGACTTCGGGGCGCCCAAAAACGGTGTGCTGGTGCGACGCCTCGACACCGTAGTCTTCACCCACCTTTGCGAGCTGTGCTCTGGCTTGTTCACTGATTTCTTCTTGAATACCGGAGAAATCCATGGGTATATCGCCACCGTAAGCAAAGCTCAGCGGTTCAATTACGTGAATTAAGTGCACCTCGGCTGCCTTTTCGGCGGCCATGGCGCAACCGCGTTTAACGATTGGTAAGGACTCTTCGCTTAAATCAATTGCGATCAGGATTTTGGCGTAATTCGACACAGTCTTTCCCCTTTGCAGTTTTCGTAAAACTATCGCACTTCGCGTATCCATAATCAATTACTGATATGATCGGGACATGATGCAGATCAAGGACCTAGTATGGCGTTTTGGATAATTGGTGGTGTGTTGTTATTGGCCCTAGCCCCACTATCGCATTTTTGGCCGAGTAAACAGCAACGTCGCTTGGCACATATTCGTGAGGTGGCCGCGTTATCGGGTTTGTACGTGGAACTGCGCAAGCTGCCAATGCATCGTAAAGTGGACATCCATATTCCCCAAGACGACCGACGATACTGGGTCTACTACGGGTTGCGGTTGGCACCCAAGGTGAAACTTCCGGTCGGGTCTTGGTTGCGTACTGCCGACGGTTGGGTAACGCTGACGGGTGATCACGATCTTCCGCCTGCGTTAGCGGTTTTACCCGAGGGGTTTGATGTCGTATCGAGTACTCCCGGTAGTGTGGGTTTTTTTTGGCAAGAACGCGGCGGGGAGGACCTGTTAGCTCAAGCCGTAAAATGCTTGAAAACGGCGGCCGAAGACGCGAGTTATGTGGCGAGGTCGTCGTTCTAAGTCGACACAAATTTAACACTATTTCAGTTTTTTTCTTGACCGCAGGCTTTTGCATCACTATATATGGCCACCCTTAGGTGTATGAAACGCAAGCAGTCTGACGATCCTTGAAGGAGAACTATGGGTAAGGCACTGGTCATTGTCGAGTCACCAGCGAAAGCCAAGACGATTAACAAATATTTGGGCAATGACTTTATTGTAAAATCCAGCGTCGGGCACATTCGTGATTTACCGACAGCGGGGAGTGCTGCGTCGGGTAATGATCCCAAAGAGCGCGCTGCGCAAGCGGCAAAAACGCGCAAGATGTCGCCGGAGAAAAAAGCCCAGTATCAAAAGAAAAAAGCTCACGACCAATTAATTCGACGAATGGGCATCAATCCTGACAAGGATTGGGAAGCGCACTATCAGGTCTTGCCTGGCAAAGAAAAGGTGGTGAATGAGCTCAGACAACTCGCCGCGAAGGCTGACGCTATTTACCTTGCGACTGACTTGGATCGTGAAGGGGAGGCCATTGCTTGGCACTTACAGCAGGCGATAGGTGGTGATCCAGAGCGGTACCGTCGCGTGGTATTCAACGAAATCACAAAAAGTGCAATCCAAGAAGCCTTCGAACATCCGGGTACGCTCGACATTGCGCGGGTTAACGCACAGCAAGCGCGGCGTTTCCTCGATCGTGTTGTGGGTTACATGGTGTCGCCTTTGTTGTGGGCCAAAATTGCCCGGGGTTTATCAGCCGGGCGAGTGCAATCGGTGGCGGTTCGCTTGATTGTTGAACGCGAGCGAGAAATTAGAGCCTTTGTGCCCGAGGAGTTTTGGGAAATCCACGCTGATTTGCGCTCCACCGGTAACGAACAAACCAGGTTTGAGGTGCGCAAATATTTGGGCGAACGGTTCCGCCCCCGTTCGGAAACTGAAACGATGGCAGCGGTCGCTGTGTTGGAACACGCCAATTACACCGTCTCAGCGCGTGACAGTAAACCGACTCGCTCAAAGTCACCGGCACCCTTCATCACTTCGACGCTGCAGCAGGCCGCTAGCACTCGACTGGGTTTCTCGGTGAAAAAAACCATGACCTTGGCGCAGCGTCTGTACGAGGCGGGCCATATTACCTACATGCGAACCGACTCAACCAATTTAAGTGCCGATGCGGTGGCGGCGTGTCGCGCTTATATTGGTGCAAATTACGATGCGCGCTATTTGCCTGATAAACCGCAAAATTACAGCGCACGGCAGGACGCACAAGAGGCGCACGAGGCGATCAGACCTTCTGATGTCAATGTGCTGCAAATGCACCTGAGTGCGATGGAGCGCGACGCGCAGCGCTTGTACGATTTGATCTGGCGTCAGTTTGTCGCGTGTCAAATGCCCGCGGCCGAGTACTTATCAACGACATTGACGTTGCAAGCGGGTGATTATGAGTTGGCTGCAAAAGGTCGCGTGGTCGTGTTTGATGGCTATACGAAAGTTCTTCCCGCGGCGGCAAAAAAAGGCCAAGAGGATGTCGTGTTACCCGATCTACATGTCGGTGATACTTTGGCCTTACAGCAGCTTAATCCGGCACAGCATTTCACGAAGCCCACACCACGATTTGGCGAGGCCAGTTTAGTCCGTGAGTTAGAGAAACGAGGCATTGGACGCCCATCGACGTACGCGTCAATTATTTCGACGATACAAGATCGAGGCTATGTCAAACTCGAGAACAGGCGGTTTTACGCTGAAAAAATGGGTGACATTGTGACCCAGCGCTTGCAGCAGAGTTTCGACGACTTGCTCGATTACGGTTTTACCGCGGCCATGGAGGAGCGGCTTGACGACGTGGCCAAGGGTGCACTGGATTGGCGGACGTTGTTGGATCAGTTTTATGCCGAGTTCAGCGAGCGGCTAGAGCAAGCTGGGGCCGCTGAGCCGGATGGTATGCAGGCGAACACACCTACGATGACGAATATACCCTGTGATCAATGTGGCCGTGCGATGCAGATTCGCACGGCTGCCACGGGCGTCTTTCTGGGGTGTTCTGGCTATGCCCTGCCGCCTAAAGAGCGTTGTAAGCACACCATTAACTTGGTGCCGGGCGATGAAGTCATCAGTGCTGACGCTGATGATGAGGCGGAATCGCGCTTGTTGATCAGCAAACGCCGTTGCTCGCTGTGTAACGCAGCTATGGACAGCTATCTCATCGACGATCAACGCAAACTTCATGTTTGCGGCAACAATCCTGATTGCTCGGGCTTCGAGGTGGAAGAGGGGCAGTTTAAACTGAAGGGTTATGACGGCCCCGTCATTGAGTGCGATAAATGTGGCGCCGACATGCAGCTTAAAACGGGGCGCTTTGGTAAGTATTTCGGGTGCAGCAGTGACGCGTGCAAAAATACGCGAAAATTACTGCGCAACGGCGAGGTGGCGCCGCCCAAGATTGAGCCCGTGCCAATGCCTGAGCTTCGGTGCGCCAAGGTGGACGACCATTACGTATTAAGAGATGGGGCCGCTGGCCTGTTTTTGGCGGCCTCACAATTCCCTAAAAACCGAGAGACGCGCGCGCCTTTCGTGGTAGAGCTGAAGCCGCATCGCGCCGACATTGATGCAAAATACCATTATTTATTGGATGGTCCCGAGCAAGACGACGAGGGTAATCTAGCGCAGATACGGTATAGCCGTAAAACCAAAGAGCAATACCTGATGACTGAGATAAAAGGTAAGGCGACCGGTTGGCGTGCGCACTATGAGGGCGGCCGCTGGGTCGAGTCGGGCGGAAAAAAATAAATCCATGAGCAGTTGCAGAGGCTTAGTTAATCACAGTTTGTATTGCGCGAAAGTCTTGTTAGACGCCTGGAAGCGAGATCTTGAAGCGCAGCATGTGGGTGCCAGCGTGCTACAGGACGCCTATCAACCGGGACTTAAGCATCACTTAGGGTGCGCTTACGGTTATTTATTGCTCGAGGGGGCCGGACACACGGAAGCACCCGCCCACGCGCCCTTAACGATCGCTGACTTACCTGACCCTGCGCAAGGCAAGGTTCTGCCGCTGACAGTGCAGGCCATGGGGCGCGAGGAAGAGGGAATTCTGACGCCTTTATACCTTGCTCTCGAGTCGCGGGGTAAAGGAATTGTGCGCTCTCACAGTATCAATTTGGCAGCGCCCCTTAATGGTCCTGATTACGGTGATTGGCACAAAGTGCATGCTTTTTTGCAAGCCTCAGCCAGCGCTATTCGCGACGTGCTGGACGAATGCTGAGCTCAGTTAGGTTTGGCGACAGGGGTTAGGGGCTGTTACACTAGCACTGCAACAACACCGAGGATCTGTTTTGCCATCGTCTTTTCTAGAAATTGCTGAACTCGCCAACGGCGACATCGTATTACAACGCGCCGATGAATCGGGCAAGTCCGAACCCCTGGTAACGATCAGGTTTTCTGATGAAAGTTCGGCTTACATGAATGATCAAACCCTTGAAGTAGCCAAAGTCATGATACAAGCGGGTATTCAGGCGGTAGCCGCGATATCGGAGCAAGTCGAGGCAGAAGAAGCCGCCGCCTCTGCCCCTAGGGTCATTCACTAGCGCCGCAGGACACCGACGCTCAGGCCTTCGATCGCAAAGGCTCGGTCACGTAGATCAACTACAATGGGTTCATAGTCAGGATTTTCAGCAATAAGCTTGACGGTGTGACCGCCGGCTGTTCGATCCAAGCGTTTGACCGTCACTTCGTCTTCAATTCGCGCGACAACAATCTGTCCGTTGCGTACGTCGCTAGTGCGTTTTACGGCCAAAAAGTCACCATCTAGGATGCCAGCATTAATCATCGAGTCACCGCGCACCTTGAGAAAGTAGTCTGCGGCAGGATAAAAAAAGTCAGGCGGAATACTGATGTGCTCTTCGATATGCTCTTCTGCGAGGATCGGGTTGCCCGCGGCCACTCGACCGACGACTGGTAGGCCAAAGCTAGCGTCCGGAAGTCTGATGCCACGCGAGGCGCCGGGAATCATTTCGATGGCGCCTTTGCGTGCGAGTGCCTTGAGGTGATCTTCGGCGGCGTTTGCCGACTTAAATCCCAGTGAGCGCGAGATATCCGCTCGAGTAGGGGGCATGCCGGTGCTTTGCATGTGGCCTTTGATAAAGTCGAGCACTTGTTGCTGGCGCTGGGTGAGCTTGATCATAAAAACCCCTGTGTATTTTTCCAGTAACTGGTATTATATACAGCTGTGGGCGTGACGCAACTGATTGTATAAACTAGTGGCTCACTGAATAGCAGGGGGAGCGTTTTGAAGGCTCTAGACACCATACAATCTTGGATCGCACACGAGGCCTGGGTTGAGATCGTAATCTTCACCGTGGCGGCCTTATTAGGTTATCTGATTTTACGTTTCGTCCTAGCCCGTCTCAGTTCCACGTCGCAGGCGACACGATTGGGTTGGGATGACGTGGTCGTTAACGCTATCAACCCTCCCGTGCGTCTAGCTTATCTCGCCTTGGTCGCTTTTTTTGCGTGGCAGTGGGTGCCGCAGGACTGGTTGCCCTTTGCGCAAGAATGGTTGGCTTGGGCGCCTCGTTTGGCGCTGATTTTACTGATCGCATGGTCTTTACATCGTTTAGTCTTGGGGATTGAGGGCGAGTACATTCGTGTTAAAGCCGAGCAATTGGATTCGACCTCAGTGGCGACCATCCACGCGATCGCTAAGCTCACCCGAGTTACCTTATGGATTTTGGTAGCCCTGACCGCTTTGCAAGCCTTGGGTGTCAGTGTGTCGGGTTTGCTGGCTTTTGGTGGCATCGGAGGAATTGCGGTTGGCTTTGCGGCGAAGGATCTGTTGGCCAACTTTTTTGGTGGTATGAGTATCTACCTGGATCGCCCTTTTGCCCCGGGTGATTGGATTCGATCACCGGATCGTGAAATCGAGGGCACTGTCGAGGACATTGGGTGGCGCTTAACGCGCATCCGCACCTTTGACCAGCGGCCATTGTATATTCCCAACTCGGTGTTTAGCCAAATTGCGGTTGAAAACCCTTCGCGAATGTTTAATCGCCGGATTTACGAAACCATTGGGGTGCGCTATCAGGATGCGGGTGCAGTGCGTCAAGTCGTCAGTCAGGTTCGTGCCATGCTCGAGAACCACCCTGACATAGACACCGAGAAGACCTTGATCGTGAATTTTAATCACTTCGGCCCATCGTCTTTAGATTTTTTTATTTATACCTTCACCAAAACGGTGAACTGGGTGGAATACCACGCGGTTAAAGAAGATGTGCTGCTTAAAGTGTTAGATATTGTGCATGCGGCGGGTGCTGACGTCGCCTTCCCGACACAGACCCTGCACCTAGCGGCTAATTCTGGGTTTGAGTCGCTTGTTCGGCCAGAACCCAGCGTTTGAAATCGGCAAGGGTCTCGCCTTCGATTCGTGTTACGCTGGCGATGACAGCGATGGCGGGGTGATCGATGTAGTGGATTTCACCGCTGCGCATGCGTCGAGTTTGCTGCAGGGCAACAGCGTGTCGGTAGGGGTAGGGCGATTCTTCATCGGTCAAGCTCTTCGATAAGCTAGAATCCGGGCGGCTGCGTTCGAGGTAACGAAACTGTAGGCCGATGCCGGCCTCTAACAACCAGTCGGGACGCCCAAGCGGGGTGACTTCCTGCAGCCCTGAGTCCTCATGGGGGAGTCGCTCACGCAACACGCTTAAGTCAATATGCTGCACCGGGTCAATGGGTTTGGGGGGAGGCAGCATCTGCCACTCGGGCAGATAATGCCCGTCGGTGTTTAACCACAGGTTGGTTTTGATGTGTAGGTAGCGAGAGACGTAAACCGTGATGTCACCTTGGAGTTCAGGCCAAGCTTGGCCGCTCGCAGCGCTATCGAGCCGAACAGGTAGGGCCTCAGATTCATCGCCCAGTTGCTCGGCCCATCGCAAATAGTGTCGGACTTGGTAATCTTCACTCCTGTCTAGCCGCTGCTTCGCCTCCGCCAGTTCTGGCTTCGGGATAGGTGAGGAAGCCTCAAGCCAAAACTGTGTGCTGGTTAGGGGCGTATCCTCGTCGATTGGCTTGAGACCGCTAACCATTGCATCAAGTCGATTCGGATTGTCTCTGGGAATGACAAAAAGTCGTTCGCTGGGAAACGAAGTGCTACCCAGCTTGTAGTCTAGTCGGTCTGTTTCCGTCATGAGCGCAGCCGTGTACAAGTCACTGGGCTGGTATTGAAAGAGCGTTTCGTCTAGCCCCGGCCAAGGCTTGTCGAGGGGGTTTGACCAGTTCACCGTGAAGGTGCCCTGTGGGGTTTGTAATGTTTCGACTTGATACACTGACTGTAATTCTTGACTAACATCGTCTGAGGGTTGCAAGCGCCAATCGGCGGGTGTGGTGAGTGTGGGTTGCAACGGCCACTCCTCGCCTGTGAGCGCGTTGGGGTTGGCGGAGGTCAATACTAAGACTTCGATTTGAAACCAGGTTTTATCGGCTTCAAGCTCGTCTTGGGTCGCGCCACCGGGTGCTATAGCAACGCAGCTAAAGGCCGCTGCCATCAACGCCCACGCGCGCAGGTGCGAGCGCCTGTGAAAGGCAGTAGCGCTTGGCACCGGGCCTAGGCAGCGGCGCGCTTTTGGGTGAGCTGTTTGCATAGGCTAATAATAAAGTCTGCGCGGTCTCTTGGCGATGTTAATTCATGCTGAAACTTTAATTTATTAGCGCCAGAGAGCTGAAAACGTTTGGGATCCTTTTGCACCATAGTCACTAGATTTAACGGATCGACCTTGGTGTTGTCCATGAAGTGTAAGCTACCGTTGGTCTCGTTAATATCAACGCTGGCTATACCCGCGAGTTCTGCCTCGATGCGCACTTCAGCGCTCATAAATAGGGTTTTGACCGGTTCGGGTAGAAGCCCAAATCGATCGATCATTTCGACTTGTAGCTCACGGAGCTGTTGTTGCGTTTGCGCTGCCCCTACACGTCGATATAAAACCAAGCGAGTATTGATGTCGGGCAAATAGTCCTCTGGGATCAAGGCAGAGCTGTGCAGGTTCACCTCTGAGCCTTGGTCTAGTGGTGCATCAATGTTAGGGAGCTCTCCGCGCTTGAGTGCTTTGACAGCTCGCTCCAACATTTTTAAGTATAGCGAAAATCCAACGCTGTGGATCTGTCCAGACTGATCATCGCCTAAAAGTTCGCCCGCTCCGCGGATTTCCAGATCCTGGGTGGCCAGTAAATAACCAGCGCCCAAATCGCCCGCCGCCTCGATGGCCTCGAGCCGTTTTTCCGCGTCTTTGGTGAGTGCCGAGCGCGGCGGGCACAGTAAATAGGCGTAGGCTTGGTGGTGCGAGCGCCCGACTCGGCCCCGCAGCTGGTGTAATTGCGCCAGCCCCAGACGGTCGGCTCGGTCCATGATGATGGTATTGGCATTGGGTACGTCAATGCCGGTTTCAATAATCGTGGTACACACCAAGATGTGAAATCGCTGGTGATAAAAATCCGACATGATGCGCTCAAGTTCGGTTTCATGTTGCTGGCCGTGCGCCACCGCCACTTTTAGGTCGGGCATCATGGCCTGCAGCTTGCGTGCAGTTTCTTCGATTGTTTTGACTTCGTTGTGAAGGTAATACACCTGACCGCCGCGCAATGTTTCACGCAGGATCGCTTCTTTGATCATGCTATTGTTGTGCTCACGCACAAAGGTTTTGATCGATAAGCGTTTCGCTGGCGGTGTTGCGATCACGGATAAATCGCGCATACCACCCAGAGCCATATTTAATGTTCTTGGAATGGGCGTTGCGGTCAAGGTCAGGATGTCGACCTCGGTGCGCAGTGCCTTCAAGGTTTCTTTTTGTTTGACCCCAAACCGATGTTCTTCATCAATGATCAACAGCCCAAGGTCCGCAAATTTCACATCGGGCGACAACAGTTTGTGGGTTCCCACTAAGATGTCGATTTTGCCGTTGGCAAGATCAGTCATGATGGTTTTGTTTTGGCTTGCGCTATTAAACCGAGAAACTACCGCGACCTTGGTATCCCAGCCGGCAAAACGATCGCAGAATGAATGGTAGTGTTGTTGGGCCAGCAGGGTGGTGGGTACCAATACGGCCACTTGCTTGCCGTTTTGGCTGGAAATGAACGCCGCGCGCATCGCGACCTCGGTTTTACCAAAGCCAACGTCGCCACAAACCAGTCGGTCCATAACCTTTTCTGCACACATGTCATCACGCACCGCCTCGATGGCGAGTGCTTGATCGGGGGTTTCTTCAAAGGGGAACCCGGCGCAAAAGCGTTCGTAGTCTAAGGGGTCAAGTTCGTGCGCAAACCCTTTGCGGGCTTCGCGTCGAGCGTAAACTTCAAGCAGTTGTGCCGCCACATCTGAGGCGCGCTCACTGGCTTTTTTACGCGCTTTTTCCCATTGGTCCGAGCCCAGTCGGTGCAGTGGGGCTGAGTCACTGTCTGCCCCGGCGTAACGCGAAATTAAATGCAAGGAGGCCACGGGGACGTAGAGTTTGGCGCCCTCGGCGTATGTGAGCGTTATGAACTCATGGATTTCGCCCGCGACGGTTAAGGTTTGTAGGCCTTCGTAGCGGCCCACGCCGTGCTCTAAGTGCACGACGGGCGTACCTTCATGTAATTCATTGATGTGGCGGAAAGCGTCGTCAGCCGTGTGTTGATTATCACTGCGACGCCGGCGTTGGGCGACTTTCTGGCCGTATAGCTGGGCTTCCGCAATTAAGCAAGGCGCGTCGGGGCCAAAGTACATGCCTCGATCAATCGGAGCAGTGGCAATGCCTAGCGCTGCGGGGTTTGCTTCAAAACGTTGCCAATTGTCAAAGATTTGTGCCTCCAGACCGATGCGTGTTAGTGCGTCAATCAGCGCTTCGCGTCTTCCAGGGGTTTCGGCGACCAAAAGAGTGCCGGCGCGGTGGGTCTGAAGCCAGCTTTTTAGGGGCTCGACCGGCGAGATGCTGGTGTCCGAGATGAAGTTGGGCAGTGGTTTGCAATGGGTATTAAAGTGAACGGGTGCATCGGGATTTCGCCTGAGTTCTAGCGTTGCGAAACGTTTGAGTTGTCCGTAAAACGCGTCGACGGGCAGGACAATGTCCTGCGGTGGAAGAAGTGGTCTTCGCGGATCAACGTTATACTCGTCGTACCGGTCAGCGACGTCTTGCCAGAAGCGTTGACTGGACTGATGATGATCGCCCACCGTTACCAACGCGGTGCCCGGTGGTAAAAAATCGAACAGGCTGGCAGTTTGTTTAAAAAATAAGGGCAAAAAATATTCGGTTCCGCCCGGGACTCGCCCCGCCAGCACTTCGCGGTAGATTGGACAGGCGTCGTGGTCGACGTCGAAAGCCTCGTACCAATTCATCATAAACTGGTTCAGCGCACCTTTAGTGAGTGGGAATTCGCGCGCGGGTAAAAGATCGATCGCCTCGATGGATTGAATGGTTCTTTGCGTTTCCGGGTCAAAGGTGCGGATACTATCGACGTCAGCGTCGAATGTGTCGATACGATAGGGGATCGAACTGCCCATTGGGAATACGTCCAGAATCGAGCCGCGCATGGCGAATTCGCCATGTTCGTATACTGTATCCACCGCAAGGTAGCCCGCATTCAACAATTGCTGACGAAACGCCACGGCGTCAAAGTGATCACCGATACCCAGTTGCAAGGCGTTACTCGCGATGTAATCCACTGGGGGTAATCGGTGCATCGCCGTGGATACGGGTACAATCAATATGCCGCGCGTCATTTTCGGGAGACGATACAAGGTGCGCAGTCGTTCCGAAACGATATCCTGGTGAGGCGAAAAATGGTCGTAAGGCAGGATTTCCCAGTCTGGAAAACTCAGCAACTCGGTGTCTTCGGTCAAAAAGAAGGGCAGTTCGCGCTCGAGTGCAATCGCATTACTGGTGTCAGACACAAAAACGACAATGCGCTCGTGTTGCGAGGCGAGCTCCGCAACGCAGCGCGCTTCGGCGCTACCGTAAAATGGCCCGACAGCCGTGCGAGTGCTGGCTTTCTCGGGCCAAGGGGAAGACGAAATTAAGTGTTTAAACATAGTGTGTCGAGTCGTCTGAGCGCTGTTTGCGAGAGTCAAATTTAAGTGCGCTAGTGTAACGATCAATTGGTCTGCTGCCCAGTCTTGGTGCTTGGACCTTGCACCCGCCCAGCCCCTTCCCCGATAATATGCAAACAAAAAAAATTATTGAATACCTTATCCAAGACAGACCAACCGTTATTACAGGACGACACATGGCAGAGACAAAAAAACGCAAACGCCCAGACGATTACTTTGGTGATTGGAAGCAGCGCGAGGCGCTGGCTGAGGGTATGATTCCTCTCGTGGGTGCTTTGGCGCGCGAGAAAAACGTAAAGACTTACGTCTACGGTAAATCGCTCGTCAATCAGTCGGTGCTGGACATTATGCGCACCCATCGTTACGTGCGCCAGGTGGAAGAGAACGAGCTGTCTGAGTTTGAAACCTACCCCGTCATCAAAGAATTGGCCGGTCTCAATTTGGGGCCTGCTCACATCGATGTCGGTCGAATCGCGGTGAACTACTTCGATCGCGGTCAGGGTCAGGGGCTGTCGGTTGAAGAGTATGTTCAGCAGGTCGTACAGGATTTAGTCGGTGCTACAGACAAACCGGTAGATCAGCCAGTAGATGTTGTTCTGTATGGCTTTGGTCGTATCGGTCGTTTGGTCGCTCGTATCCTGATCGATAAAACCGATGGCGGCGCTGTGGCCGGAACCGGGGGCGGCGAAGGCGGCTGTTTCCTTTGAAGGAAAAAGCAACCAAGACCACTGCTTCACAAGATAAAGACTTCCAATGTTCATGGAGTTAGGATACCATAACAAT
>JALRFH010000199.1 GCA_023253715.1 Halieaceae bacterium | reverse complement strand
TCATTGACCGACCCAACGCGCGCCGCCACATGTCGTTTGGTTTTGGAATTCACCGTTGTATGGGAAACCGCTTAGGTGAAATGCAGTTGCGTATTTTATGGGAAGAAATTCTTATACGGTTCTCTGATATCAAGGTGTTAGAAGAGCCTGAGCGCGTTAAGTCCAATTTTGTTCGGGGCTACAGTAAGTTAATGGTTGAGGTCACCCGTTTATAGGGCAACTCTACTTTTGTTTGCATTCGTGAGTGGGCGTGCTAGTCTGAGCATATTCGAAAATAATAATATTTAGGATATTCTTATGATTTACGCATGCCTGCGACGAGTTTTTCTCCTGGTTTTACTGACAACAACTGTGGCTAGCCAAGCCGCTGATCGCTATAAGCCCTTTGTTTTGGCTTATACCTCAGACTCAGCCTTTGAAGAGGTTGTGGCCGATGTCAAATCAAAACTGCAAGAGTCAGGCTTTGATATTCTTACAGATTATCGTCCTTACCAAGGCGCATCGGCGATAGTGGTTTCGTCAAGTGATTTAAAAGCGCTGTCTAAGCAAAGTAAACTCAGCGGTTTTGCGTCTACCTTACGGGTGGGTGTCAACCAAGTCGAAGATGGGGTGCAGGTGAGCTACCTCAATCCCGAGTATTTAGGTAAAGCCTATCGAATCGAGGCGGACATGGGCGCGTACACTCAGGCACTGGCTGCCGCTTTGGGTGAGGGCGAGGCGTTTGGCTCTAACAAGGGTCTTACCGAGAAAAAACTTCGTAAATATCACTACACCTTTGGTATGGAGTATTTCGACGACCCTTACGTGCTTGGCGAATTTGAGTCTCAGCAGGCGGCTCTGGAGGCGGTACGAGCGGGGTTTGCCAACAACACGGCGGGTGTCGCCACGCTGTACGAAATGGCCTTAGATCGCGCCGACACTGTGATCTTTGGTGTGTCGATGGCGGGCGAGGGGGATGACGATAAGTACCACGACGACGCTTATCAAATGAGTATTGTTGATTTTAAAGAGTACAAATCTTCGGCATACTTGCCCTATCAGGTGCTGGTTGTTGATGGTGAGGTCTTGGCCTTACACATGCGCTTCAGAATGGCGGTGCATTTCCCTGACTTAAGCATGATGGGTAAGCACAGTTTTATGACCTTGATGCCAAGTCCTAAAGCTATTCAAGGCGCCTTAACGGCAGCGGTTAACGGAGACTAATTACGGGAGGGTGCGTGACACAATGCCAAAACTGTAAGGCAACACTGTCCGGACCCTACTGTGCTCAGTGTGGTCAAAAACATAATCCGAAAATCCCCTCGCTGCTGGGTTTTTTGGGCGAATTTACAGAAGCCTTCACCCATGCAGACTCGCGCCTCTGGCGTACGCTTTGGTTGTTGTTGGCTCGGCCCGGTGAATTACCCAAGCGTTATTTCGCGGGTCAGCGCGCCCAATATTTACCGCCTCTGCGTCTGTATCTCCTCATAACCATTGGTTTCTTTTTGTTACTCTCTATTGATGCTCGCATAAGCGATTCAAAGGTAGATACGCCGCTCATAGAGGTTAAAGCCGAGCAGAGCCTTGACGTTAAAGCTACCGGGGCAGCAGAAGAACAGCGAGAACCCTGTGACCTTCAATACACGGGTCCGGCTCAAGATTACTTGTTACCAAAAATCAAAGGGGCATGTGAGCAAGCATTAAGTGACAACGGTGCGTCATTGTCGCAGCGTTTTATCGCCAATGTGCCCAAAGGTATGTTCGTACTGATGCCTCTGTTCGCGGCGACTATGATGTTGTGGTACTGGCGCCCAAGGCGTTACTTCATGGAGCACTTAATTTTTCAGGTGTCCAATCATAGCGCGATGTTTTTGGTCGGCTCGATTCTTGTGAGCTTGGAGTGGATATTGCCTGTTGCACTTCACGGTCCACTCGAACTGGCGTTAATACCCTATGGTTTGTTTTATTGCGTTAAAAGTTTGAGGGTGTATTACGCCCAATCGCGAGCCTTGTCGTGGTTTAAATTTGGGTCGTTGATGTTAGTGTATAGCGTGTTGTTAACGGTGGTGCTCGTGACGACGGGTATCGCGTCGATCCTTTAAGGCTCTGCAGCAACAAGGAATTCATGACAAATAAGGATAACTATGAGTAGCGAGGGTTCTATTAGCACTGAGGTGCGCGGCAATGTGTTTTTGATCGGCCTTAACCGTCCAGAAAAGTACAACGGTTATACACCCACTATGGCTAAGCAGTTGGTAGACGCTTTTACACGCCTAGACGAGGATGACAGTTTGTGGGTGGGTCTAATTCATGGTCACGGTGATCATTTTACAGCGGGCTTAGATCTGCCTAAGTGGACAAACGCGATGGAAGATTCCAGCGGCGTGAGTCGCCCGCGAGAGGGTTGTGATCCGGTCGCTCTGGGTCGTGCCTGTAAAAAGCCTGTGATTACAGCGGTAAAAGGTATCACGTATACCTTTGGTATTGAGCTGGCTTTGGCGGGCGATATAGTGATTGCTGCGGATAATGCGCGATTCTCGCAGCTCGAACCCGCTAGAGGCATTCACGCAACGGGTGGCGCAACCTTCCGTTTTGTAGAACGCGCTGGTTGGGGCAATGCCATGTATCACCTACTGACCAGCGATGTGTTTGACGCCGCCGAGGCGCTCAGAATTGGTCTGGTGCAAGAGGTGGTGCCTCTAGGGCAAGAATTTGAGCGTGCCTTGGAATTGGCGCAGCACATTGCCACAACGCAAGCACCACTGGCTATTCAAGCCACCAAAGCTAGCGCTCGCCGATTCCTAAACGAGGGTGTGCAGGCTTGCATTGATGCCCTCGATTCTGTTCAAGCTGAGCTTATGAGTAGCCAAGATGCAAGCGAGGGCGTGCAAAGTTTCGTGGAACGTCGCCAGGCTAAGTTTCAAGGTAAGTAAATGCGAAGTGATAGGGTGTGCTCAGGTCGTCCAGCCTCCGGCTAGTGGGATAATCTGACCCACTACGTGCTTTACGTCAGGGTCTGCTAGATAGGTTGCCAGTTTGGCCGTCTCGAGGCTTGCCCCCACCTGTTTGGTTGGGACTTGCGTAGCCAAGCTCTCAACAAATCGGGGGTCTTGCAGCAAATCAGGTGGGTAATACGTATCGTTTTCGATGTAATTTTGCCCTATTGCGTTAGCTTGCACCCCGAATTTGGCCAGCTCTAAGCCCGCACCTTTGATAAAAGCGTTTTGTGCGCCTCGTGCGGCACAATAGCCTGAGGCAAAAGGGAGGCCTCTCAAGGGTGCCGCCGAGGTCACAGCGACGATTTTGCCGTATCCTCTAGCTTTCATCGGGCCGCTGACATGGCGCACAATCCGCATTAAGGGGTGAACAAGATGGTCAAACAACACGTACCAATCGTCGTCTTGAATGGCTTCTAGCGCATCTTTACGCGGAGGCTCTGCCAAATTAGCGATCACAATATCGGGGATGTCGATCAGTGTCTCATGCAGGTAATGGTCGTCATATAAGGTCTGAGTGTCGCGCGTTACGACCGCGCCAAGGCGCTCGAATTCGTCAGCAATGGCAGGGCCCATATATCGATTCGCAGAACTTATCCAAACAGATTTGCCGGTAAACTGATTCATGGTGTACTCCTTGGTCAACATGAAGTCATGGTTGCGAAGGTACAGAAATAGCATTGCTACTTGAACCGGCTTTGTTAGACTTCATCAAAACTTACGAGGCTTATTCTGATGTCTTTACTCCGTATTGCAACTGTTGCCACCGTCTTTTTGGTGTCCCATGTGACCAGCGCGCAAGATTTTGACCGTTTGGGCTTTTATGAACATTTACACGCTAACCCTGAATTGTCTTTTCAAGAGCAAAAAACGGCAACGATGTTGGCCGACACATGGCGAGCGGCGGGTTTTGAAGTGACGGAGAATGTCGGCGGTTACGGGGTGGTGGGTCTGTTGAGGAATGGCGAAGGTCCGACCCTGATGATTCGCATGGACACCGACGCTTTACCGGTGCAAGAGCAGACAGGGCTACCCTATGCCAGTCAAACAAGAGCTGTTGAAATGACAGGGCAGGAGGTGCATGTCATGCACGCCTGTGGTCATGATGTGCACATGACGGTGGGTACCGAAACGGCACTCAACTTAGCGGCGCAAAAAGACACATGGCAGGGCACTTTGATGGTGATCGCGCAACCGGCCGAAGAACGTGGTGCCGGTGCCAAAGCCATGTTGGCGGATGGTCTGTTCGAAAAGTTTGCGATGCCGGATTACAATTTGTCGCTTCATACCTTAGCAACTCTACCCGCGGGTCAAATTGGGTACGTACCTGGCTGGATGATGGCAAACGTCGATTCGGTGGATATTCGTTTAAAAGGCATCGGGGGGCACGGAGCCTACCCGCACAACGCCAAAGATCCCATTGTGCTGGCGGCGTCGATTATTATGGATTTGCAGACTCTGGTCTCGCGTGAAATTCATCCGGTAGAGCCGGGTGTCGTCACCGTTGGTTCGATCCATGCCGGAACGAAACACAATATCATTCCCGATTCGGCAACCTTACAGCTGACCGTGCGCTCTTACTCAGATACAACGCGAGACACTCTACTTGAGGGCATTCGCCGCATCGCAATTAACAATGCCGAGGCGATGGGGTTTCCAGAAAATTTGCTGCCAGAAGTCGAGGTAAAAGATGAGTATACGCCCGCATTGTGGAATGATCCCGACCTGGTGTTACGCGGCGTTGCTGTGATGAAGTCGGTTATTGGCGCTGACAATGTGATTGAGGTGACCAAAGAAATGGGGGGTGAAGATTTTGCCCGCTATGGACGTACGGACGAAAAAATTCCCAGCTTTATGATTCGCGTGGGTGTTGTGCCAGATGCAAAATGGCAGGCCTTTCAGCGCGGCGAAACGACTTTGCCGTCGCTGCACTCGCCATTTTTTGCGCCGGATCCTGCTAAGTCGATCGACACTGGCGTTAAAGCCATGACAGCGATGGCGCTGGATTTGCTGCAGAATTAGTGGGTAGCTTTGCGGCGCTCTGATGCAGGGCTACAGTGCGCCTTGAGCCGAGCGCGCACTGTTGTATCCGGGTGTTCCAAATACCTGCTTTTAGCCGGGTCGCTTATGCGCCCAGATCGGGTTGCTCGGCCCTGGGGCCACGTTTAAATAGCTTGAAGAACGCATACGAGGGGTCGGCAGGCCCTGGTCTCCCGATTTTTGCGCCGTGCACAATGGTTTCATCCAGCGTCGAAATCGAAGGACTGTGGTAATTGGCCCAATCGGCTACGATCGCACGGTGCGCAAATTTCCAGACCCCCTCACGTTTCTCGTACTTATCAAAATAACGCCCGCCAATCAGCAAATCTACTGGGCCCTCTTCGGTATCTATTTTGTGGAAGGCGATGAGGTAGACTTCCCCCTCGGCGTAGTCGCCGTCGAGCTTTAGGTTGATGGTGGTGACGTTGTGGTGCAGCCCTAGCATCGGAATTTGGATGTTGGGTAGTTCGTCGATAAAGCCCATCGCGGGGCCTGTGTAAAAATCGCCGTGTTCGTCTATTGCGTCTTCATGGTAAAGCGAACGCATAAGCTCGTTGTCATGCCGATCAGCGGCATTGCAGTAGGCGTAAATGAGTTCGTAGATTTCTTGTTTGTCGAGTAGTGCTTGAAGTTTAGATTCCATGGCACCTTTTCCTTTATTGTGATTACTCTGATTGAGTTTACTCGTTTGATGACAAGAATGTCGATGAGATGCCTCCCGCGCCCACTTTGCTCCTATGGTCGCAAATGTCGAACCACCGGTTCTCGTCCGGCTCAAATATCACCGATATTGTAAGGTGCTTGAGTGGCTTAGGATTCTTGGATATTTATGGTACCGGAGGCCGGACTCGAACCGGCACGCTTTTAAGGGCATCGGATTTTGAATCCGACGTGTCTACCAATTTCACCACTCCGGCACAGAGGGGTAAGCACTTCATCAGTGCAGGGCGCGGATTATAGCAAGGCGCTTTAAAAGTGCAATCACTGAAATCGGGTTTTTCTTTAAAGACCGCGAAAAAGTGGCCAAACGTCTCATGGAAGGGTACACTTCGCGCCCTCGTGTTTGGGTATGGGACCTGAACCGTATTCTGAGTACCAAGAGAGAAAAGATTATGGCCACAGTATTGGTTAAAAAAACAGCAACGCACAAAATTTACAAGCGTAAAGATGGTCGTTATGCAGTAACGACTGTTAAGGGCGCTGCCGTAAACGGCGACGACAAAGCGGCGGTATTGCTTGCGGAAGGTTTAATCCAGCTTTCTCAGCCAGCACCCGCAGAGCCTGAGGTAGAAGAAGCGCTTGCAGAAGAAGCGGCTGCTGAGGAAGCTCCAGCAGAGGAAGCTCCAGCGGAGGAAGCTCCAGCGGAGGAAGCTCCAGCAGAGGAAGCTCCAGCTGAAGAAGAAACCAAAGACGCAGAGTAAACGTAAAACGTTTAGATGCGTAAAGCCCACCTCGGTGGGCTTTTTTATAGTGAGCTCATACCGGTATGTCGACATACAAAAGCGATTATTATTTTGATTTACCCGAGCATTTGATTGCTCAGCACCCGCTGCCGGATCGTAGTGCTTCGCGCTTGCTTTGCCTTGACCGCAAGTCAGGTGCTGTCAGTCACGCGCAGTTTGCTGATCTGCTTGCGTTAGTTCGGCCCAATGATCTGTTGGTATTCAACAACACGAAAGTCATCCCTGCTCGAATGTACGGCCAAAAACCGACGGGCGGTCAGTTAGAAATATTGGTCGAGCGCATTGTTAGTTCTGAACAGGCCTTGGTACATATGCGCTCTAGTCGCTCTCCCAAACCAGGATCGATGGTCGAGATTTTTAGCAAAGATCGCTCAGGAGTTGCGGGCGAAGTCTCTGTACTCGGACGCGAGGGGGCTTTGTTTTTAGTTGAAGCACGAGACGAGGCTATCACGGCTTTGATTGAACGTTGTGGTCATATGCCTTTGCCGCCCTACATAGACCGGGCGGAGGAGCAAGCCGATTTAGAGCGCTATCAGACCGTTTATGCCAAAAAAGAGGGTGCTGTCGCGGCGCCTACGGCGGGTTTGCACTTTACCCCTGAAATTTTACGGGCGCTTAAAGACAAGGGTGTCGAATTTGCGGAAGTGACTTTGCACGTAGGTGCAGGTACATTTCAGCCCGTAAAAGAGGACGATATTCGCGCACACACCATGCACACAGAATGGTTTGAGGTCTCGGACGAGGTAGTGAAGCTTGTCGAAGGGACCAAACAGCGCGGAGGACGCGTCGTCGCAGTTGGAACGACGTCTGTTCGCAGTTTAGAATCGGCGAGCCTTAATGGGCGCTTGCTATCGATGCAGGGTGATACTGAGATTTTTATATACCCCGGTTACGAGTTTAAAACAGTGGATGCGTTAATCACGAACTTTCATTTGCCCGAGTCGACCCTGATTATGCTGGTGAGTGCCTTGGCCGACCGGGAGTCGGTATTGGCGGCCTACGATGAAGCAGTTCGATACGAATACCGATTTTTTAGTTATGGCGATGCCATGTTTATTGCCTAGGATGGCTTTATGAGCGATGAATCTTGTCGAATGCACTACCAACTCAACACTCAAGATGGGTATGCGCGCCGCGGTGCTTTGACGTTTCCGCGCGGAGTAGTAGAAACGCCAGCATTCATGCCCGTGGGAACATACGGCACGGTAAAAGGTTTGACTCCGCGCGATGTCGAGGACCTTGGTGCACATATTATTTTGGGTAATACCTTTCATTTATGGTTGCGACCCGGTACCGACATCATCAAGGAACACGGTGATCTGCACGATTTTATGGGGTGGCAGGGGCCGATCCTAACAGATTCTGGTGGTTTTCAAGTATTTAGTCTGGGTGCGATGCGCAAAATCTCCGAGGAGGGGGTTGCCTTTCAATCGCCGGTTGATGGCGCTAAAGTGTTTTTGGACCCAGAAGAGTCAATGCGTATCCAGCGCGACTTGGGTAGCGATATCGTCATGATTTTTGATGAGTGCACGCCTTATCCCGCCGATCACAGCGTGGCGAAAAGCAGCATGGAACTGTCGTTTCGATGGGCCAAACGCAGTAAGGCGGCACACGAGGGAAACGATGCGGCGCTGTTCGGTATTATTCAAGGTGGAATGTACGAAGATCTTCGGCATCAATCCTTGCAGGGTTTGGTCGACTTGGGCTTTGATGGCTACGCCATTGGCGGGCTTTCAGTGGGTGAGCCTAAAGAAGAAATGTTTCATGTGCTAGATGTCCTAAAGGACGTTATGCCAACCGATAAGCCCAGGTATTTGATGGGTGTGGGTACACCAGCGGATTTGCTCGAAGGGGTCCGACGTGGTATCGATATGTTTGATTGCGTGATGCCGACTCGCAATGCTCGTAACGGGCATTTGTTTACCAGTGAAGGCGTGGTGAAGTTGCGCAATGCCAAGCACAAGCGTTCGACCGCACCGCTAGATGCTAACTGCGATTGTTATACTTGTCGTAACTTTTCGGTTGCCTATTTGCATCACCTAGACAAGTGCAAAGAAATTTTAGGCTCGCACCTGAACACTATTCATAATTTGCATTACTATCAAACGCACATGCGCAATATTAGAGCGGCAATCGAGACGCGCTCGGTTGATGAGTATGCGGGACAGTTCTACGAGGCGCAGGGTCTAGACGCCCCACCGGTGGTGTCATGAAAAAACTGGTATTTTTTGTGCCTGAGACCCACCTAGAGGCCGTTAAGGCGGCCGTTTTTGAGGCCGGTGCTGGGCGCATTGGCGACTACGAACATTGCTGCTGGCAAACCTTGGGTACCGGGCAATTTAAGCCAATGTCGGGCGCGACCCCCTTTATTGGCCAGCGTGGGCAGCTTGAGATCGTGAGTGAGTATCGAGTTGAGCTTGTCTGCGACGATGTTTACATTAAAGAGGCTGTGCAGGCATTGCGAAGCGCACACCCCTACGAAGAACCTGCTTTTGATGTAACAAACCTTGTTGAGAACACTGGCAAGATAAAGGCTAGAATTACTGGCACAGGTCAGTCACGCACATACAGTGACTTTCTAAAGCAGATAAGTGAGAAACGCATCAAGGGTATTGATGGCGCAAATGACTTTGAAAAAGATGCCATTG
>JALRFH010000192.1 GCA_023253715.1 Halieaceae bacterium | reverse complement strand
AGCATTGTCCACGGTGAGACGAACAAGTGGCTTGCGACTGCGCGTATCCACGGTTGGCAAGGCATTCAGACTAGTGGCTGTGATTTCGGTATTCGTTGCGTGTTCGCCAAGCACAAAGGCTTGGTAGTGTGACAGCGGTGTAGGTGTTTTATCGGTATACAGTTCCCCGGTAATCCATCGTTTGGATGGGTGCTGTATCTTTAAAAGGGTTTGCCCTGATTTGACAAATTGGCCGGCAGATACTGATAGCGCAGTAACAATGCCAGCGCGTTTTGCCAAAATCGGCACATCATTCAATACCTTTTTGCGCTGCTCTATTGTCGCGATCGTGCTGTTGGCAACATCAAACTGAAGTAAGCGTTGTTTGGCGGCATCGTAAAGCGCTTTGTTGTTCTGTTTCAGCGCCAAAATCAAGTTTTCTTGCGCAGCGATCAGTTCGTGCGAATACAAGGTGTAGAGTACGTCACCTGCTTTGACGTGTTGGCCAAGGTCGGTGATTTTTACGTTCTCGACCCAAGCGTCTAGATGCACCGTCTCGTTCCAATTTAAGCTTTGGTCGAATTCGACGAGGCCCAGGCCTTTAACCGTATCTTGAACTGAGGCCTGGGCTACCTTAGCGATTTTAACCCCAAGGCTTTGCTGCACCGATGCATTGATTGAGGCGGTGGTCGACTTGGTCTCGGTTTCTTCGAACACTGGAATTAGGTCCATACCCATGGGCGATTTTCCCGGTGCGTCGCGACGATAGCTGGGATCCATGGGGGCGACCCAGTACAAAGGTTTAGGCTCTGCTGAGGCGCCAGTTCCGGTTGGTTGAGTTAATACGTAGGTCGCAGTAACGGCGACTGCAGTAATTAGCGCCGCTGTCAGTACATTAATTTTCATGGCGAGTCTCCGCTAAGCCTACAACGCCCGGTTGCAGGTAAAATTGCAGCTCGATTGTGGTTTTCCACAAGGCTATTTCTGTGTCGTTAAGTTTGAGTTGGTATTGATTGCGACGCACCTGAGCATCCAGTAAATCAGTCAAGGCACTGGCATTTTGCAGGCTCTCGATTTCTAGGCTGGTAATTTGTGTCGCGCTTAAGGGTAATAAATTGTCTTGAAGAAGAGCTGCACGTTGCTGAAGTTGCAGCGTTTTAGCTTGCAAAGCTAATGCTTCACTTTTGAGTTTTCTGGCGAGATAGCTACGCTCATAATTGGCCGCTTGACGCGAGGCCTCGGCCGCTCGCAGCGCGTGATCTTGGCGTTTCGATTGGCGCATGGGTAGGTCAAAAGTTAAGGCAATCGACGCAAAGTCACTGCGCGCGGTGCCCAGTGGAGAGTCGTCACGATAGCCGTAGCTGGCCTCCACCGCGAACTGCGGTTTGTAGGCATCTTTGGCTAATTCGGTGTTTAGGTCTGCGGCGTTTAGTCGCTCGTCGCTGATCTGTAAGTGTGGGTGTTGCAATAAGGCTTGCTCTATAAGCTTTGCCCCATTGTTGACGAAGGTAGCCGCAAGGGACGATAGATGCGTCAAACCCGTTGTCGGTAAGTTTCTGAACTGATCTGCGCTGAATCTGGGGTCCCAATATCGAAGTTGTTCTACTGTTGCTTGTTGCTCGCCCTGCGCCTGCAGTAACTGCTCGTCCAGCATTAAAATTTCAGTTTGCAGGCGCAGTAAAGTGGATTGTCTTGCGGCAGCCGAGTGTTCGTAGGTGTTAACCTTGCTGGCGTACAGCGTGTTTAAGATGGCTTTTTGCTCTTTAAGTAGGGCAACTTTGCGCTGTAATCCTAACATCGACAGCCAATCCAATCGGCTTTGCCGCACGACTTCGGCACGTCGCAACTGTGTCTTTCGCTCTTGCTCTGCTGCCGCTTGCTTGCCCTGTTGGCTTTTTAGCTCCCGTGTCTTTAGGCGAGGTAGTGTCTGTTTAATGCCGACGGTGAGCTGTGTCATGGGTTCTTGATCAAACTCGAAGCTGTCGACGGGAAGGTTCGCCATGCCAATGCGCACGCTGGGGTCGGGAAGAGCCATGGGGTAGTTTGCCTGCTCGGTTTGGGCGAGCTGCTGGTAGGCACTTGCTTGCAACAAAGGGTCGTTCTGTAGGGCATTTTGCGCGAATCCCTCCAGCGGGGTCGATGGTTCGCTCCAAACAAGAGAGGTACACACCAATGCGGCAAAATAGGCACTGAGTCGAGCTAGTTGATAAATCACGGATTGCTCCAATGGTTAAGTCAAAAACAGGTTTTGCAACACCGATGGATTCCATTCGGTGAATTGCAGACGTAGTTATCCTGCTTAACTCAAAATCGGAGGTCTAAATAAGGTCGAGCTTGGATGTCGAGGCGCACCCGTTCGCAACGGTTGGAAATGCACTTTTGGGCGCGTTATGGAGTTAGCTATAGCGCCAGAGATATTGGCGTAATAAGCTCCTGCACACTGTGCCATTGGGCATTGGCTCATGTGGCCATCGCAGCAATCATGGCTGTCAGACGGGTGGGCTGCTGATTCGTGCTGTGTGCTTGCACTTAATACATGTTCCACGCTAGCACTCAGGGGTGGCGTAAACGCAGGTTGAGCACTTGCTGTAGACTGCGTTGTTGATACTTCCATGCCATGGCAATTCGCTGACGCAGCGGCACTGAACTGTAAGCCGAAGCAACACAGTAGGGCGCACAGTCCGACGATGTGGTTACGTAATTTTGCCATATCAACATCTTAATCCTCGTGCTCATCGTTGCCAATAAGGCTTAGGTTGCTCTTAGCGTGTTTTTATGTAAAAAAGTGGCATTATTACCCGCAAGAGAAGTCGATTGCGGTGTTTTTTGAGTGTATGGTGCCGCGCTCATGCAACACCTTGGCCTCGATTCGAGAGGTGAATTATGAAGACCGTCGTTACACTCAGCTCACTTTTATTAGCCACGGCCTTGCTGCTGACTGGCCACGGCGTTCAGATTACGCTGTTGCCCCTGAAAGGGGCGGGAATAGGCTTGTCTGACACTATTATCGGTTTGACGGGTTCGGCATATTTTGCTGGATTCATGTTGGGCTGCTTTATCGTGCCCCAAATGATTGGTCGCGTAGGGCATATTAGAGGCTTCGCTGTGTTGACAGCCGTTATTGTCACCGCACTGTTAAGCATGGAGTTGTCGGGCTGGTGGCCTTTGTGGGCTTTGGCTCGAGGTGCTATCGGTTTTATGATGTGTGGTTTGTACACAGTCATCGAGAGTTGGTTAAACGACCAAGCGACCGAGTCAACCCGCGGTCGAGTGCTAGCCGCCTACACCTTTGTGGTCCTGGTAGCGATGGCCTTTGGGCAATTCCTTCTGTCGTTAATGCCCATCAGCACAGCGACCCCCATTATTGCTGCCGCTATGTTAATAGCTATGGCGATTGTGCCTGTCGGATTGACGCGTCAATTGGCGCCGGCGCCGATGGCTTCGACGCGGGTGAGCTTTGGTCTGTTATATCGCCGCTCTAAGGTCGCTTTCGCCGGTGCCTTAATGTCGGGTTTGGTGACCGGCAGTTTTTGGACCTTGGGCGCGGTGTTCGCCAAACGTTCAATGCCTGAAATCAGCGATGTTTCTTTGTTTGTGGCGGCGGCCATTATTGGTGGTGCTGTGGCGCAATATCCGGTGGGTTTGCTATCTGATCGTTTTGGTCGTCCCCGAATCTTGGTCGCATTGAGTGTTCTCAGCGTCGCGGTCTGCGCATTACTGGCCTTGGCGACAGGGCGGGTTGTATTGTTGAGTTTGGTGACTGCCTTTGGAGCGGTGGCCATGCCGATGTATGCCTTGGCCCTTGCAACGGTAATCGATAAAGCAAAAAGCGGTGAGTTTGTGTTGGTTGGCACGTCGGTACTGCTGTTAAATGCTACGGGGGCCGCGTTGGCGCCATTGTGTATTGGTCCCCTCATGGACGCAGCTTCGGTCAGTATGTTGTGGTGGAGCTTGGCGGTGACGAGTGGCTTGATTGGTTTTTATATCTTCTTGCATCGTAGCGATCGAGAGAATGTCGCGCCTGAAGAGCAAACTCCGTTTAACGTGGCCGCTCCCGAAATTGCTCCGACTGCTTTCGAACTTGATCCTCGTGGCCCTGAGCTTATGGAAGATGCTATTGAGCCCGCCGCTGAGCGGCCCGCTTTTGATGAGTCGGAGGTCGAAACGGCGCTTGGTAGGAACCCATAGTGTGGTAGCCTTTGTGTCGTGGGTTTTGTCGTCCCACAAGCCTTGCTATTGTTTAAATTAGCCTGTAAGCTTCGCGCTCGAAAATTTGCCCGGTCTGTTTATAGGCCGATCTCCTTGTCACACCACAGTGCGTGGGTGGCATTAACCCGTAAGGAGCTACTCT
>JALRFH010000014.1 GCA_023253715.1 Halieaceae bacterium | reverse complement strand
TCCTCTCGCAAATAGTACATTACGCGTTATACGCACCACCTCGCCTCGCGCAATCAGGGGTTCGTCGACGCTTGCCATTCGCAGGTGATCCACTCGCAAATCAATCGTTGGAGCAAAGCCAAGTCTAGGCAAAGCCACGCTTGCAGCAATACCCAGCGCCGAATCTAGCAGAGTCGTAATAGGCCCGCTATGTAAGGCGCCGGTGCTTGGGTCGCCAATCAGAGCTGCCGTGGGTATCAAGGACATTTCCGCCCAGTCATCACCACAATCTACAAGGGCAATATTCAGTGCACTGAAATGCCCTTGCTTTTTGCGGCCCGTTATTAACTTTCTGTGTGACTTAGCTGTTTCATTCATATCAGATTCACCGACCTAGGCCGACTCTTTGAAGAGCTCACGACCAATCAGCATGCGGCGAATTTCGCTGGTACCCGCCCCAATCTCGTACAGCTTGGCGTCGCGTAACAAACGTCCGGTTGCGTAGTCATTAATATAGCCATTACCGCCCAACAGCTGGATCGCATCTAAAGCCATTTGCGTTGCCTTTTCGGCTGTATAGAGGATCACACCCGCAGCGTCTTTACGTGACTCTTCTCCGCGATCTAGTGAATTTGCCACCGTATACAAGTAGGCGCGAGACGTACTTAATGCCACATACATATCGGCAATTTTGCCCTGAATGAGCTGGAATTCGCCAATGGCTTGACCAAACTGCTTGCGCTCGTGAATGTAGGGTACAACCACGTCCAGGCAAGCCTGCATGATACCCACAGGACCGCCCGAGAGCACCGCGCGCTCGTAGTCTAAACCCGACATCAACACCTGCACGCCTCGCCCGACCTGACCCAGCACATGGCTCTTTGGCACTTTGCAGTCTTCGAAGACCAGCTCGCAAGTATTGGAACCGCGCATCCCCAACTTGTCGAGCTTTTGAGCGCGACTAAATCCGGGGGAATCACGCTCGACAATAAACGCCGTGATACCCTTAGAACCGGCCTCAGGGTCGGTTTTGGCATAGATCACATACACGTTGGCGTCAGGACCGTTGGTAATCCACATTTTATTGCCATTCAATACGTAGTGGTCCCCCGCATCATCGGCCCGCAAGGTCATACTGACAACATCTGAGCCAGCCCCAGGTTCTGACATAGCCAAGGCACCAATATGCTCACCACTGCACAGCTTAGGTAAGTAATTCTGCTTCTGCTCCTCGGTGCCATTTTTACGAATTTGATTCACACAGAGGTTCGAGTGGGCCCCATACGACAGACCCACAGAGGCTGAAGCTCTGGAAATCTCTTCCATCGCAATACAATGCGCCAAATAGCCCATACCCGAGCCACCGTATTGCTCTTCGACGGTAATGCCCAACAAACCTAGGTCACCGAATTTACGCCACAAGTCCATTGGGAACTGATTACTCGAGTCGATCTCAGCGGCGCGCGGTGCAATTTCATTGGCAGCAAATTGCGCCACCATATCCCGCAGGGCGTTTAACTCTTCACTCAAACCAAAATTCAGCGTCGGGTAATGAGACATAGGGGATTCCTTATTGTAATACGTCAGTACTGAGCTAGAACTTAGCCCTTATTGTTGCGAGCCTCGAAGGCCGCCAATTGCCCGGGCGTCGCCTCTGCTTGATGATGTGCCTTCCATTCGCTGTAAGGCATGCCGTAAACGCGCTCGCGTGCTGCCTCGTAGTCGATGGTTTCACCCTGCTCTTCGGCCGCACTGACATACCACTTCGCCAAACAGTTACGGCAAAAATTCGCCAGAATCATCAGATCAATGTTCTGCACATCTTTGTTATCGTCTAAATGTTTCAGTAAACGACGAAATACCGCCGCTTCGATTTCTGTTGTTTTATCCATTTTGATAGTCCTATGCAAAACAAACCCCAAGCATAGCCTATAAAAAGACTGTGCGCCCAGTCGCATATCGCCATATTTAGGCAATAAAAAACCCCAGAGGCCTGCGCCACTGGGGTTTAACGTATGCCTTAAATCGGGTGTTTAGAAATGTCCGGAGATATTAATAAACCAACCTTTGGCGTCATAATCGAGGGCCGTTAAACGGTCGTTAAACTCGGTAAAGTTGTAGCCACCACCAATCGAGAAATTGGGGCTAAGCTGCACTTCCAAGCCCAACAAACCGCCTTGTTTCTCGTCGCCGATTTCATCGATTTCAAGCCAGCGATATTCTGCCAGAGCGTCCAACTTCCAGACCAAGTGATAGCGCGCGCGCAAAATGCGCAAGTCGGTCGTGGCATCGATAAAGGCACCGCTGTCACGATCTAAGCGAATCGAGCTGCGTTTGTGCGCGATCTTACCACCCACTTTCAAGCTATCGGTCAACGCGTACAAACCCTCAAAGGAGTAGACCACGCCTTTCTCGTCAGCGTACATGCCGCCGTTTTGGTTCATAGGGTCTAAGTCATAAATGTAAGACACCATCGCCAAGGCATTAAAGCGGTTAGTTTCAACTGGGCGGTAAGCAAAGCCCAAATCAAATTCGCCAAAACGCGCAGCCTCAGCCAATACACTGTCGTCTTCGGTGACCGAGTAATCGGCCTTACCTACGACAACCCAATCGTCGCTATAGCGCACATTCCAGCGGTTGGTGGTTACCCACTGATCCAACGACTGCCCTGCGTTACTCTCGTCGATACGGTATTCAAAGCGGTTTACTAACTGAACACCTTCGTCACGGTAACGTGAAGTGGCGCTGTAAGCAGTGCGCTCTTGCTCGACACCATTACGCTCGGTGGTGCCGAATAACACATCACCTTCCAACGTCCACTTCTCGGTAAAGTCGTAGCTAATGCCGTAGCTCTCACCCTGGACATTACTGCGACCCGAACGATCAAAGCGATGTTCAGAATAGACCTTCAGGCGATTGTTTACTTGAGTACGCTGACCCAA
>JALRFH010000151.1 GCA_023253715.1 Halieaceae bacterium | reverse complement strand
TACATTCGGGTTCTGTAAATCTGTGCCGAAGAGTTCACTGACATCATCGGCAGGTAGGGGTGCCGCGGTGACTGTGCCCACACAAACACTCAACAGGGCCGCACCAAGCGATTTCGTTACTAATTGTTTCATACGTCGTTCCTCATTCCTTTGAAAGTTACCCAGCTTCATGCTGGCGTGATCCGCAGGGTCCTAAAATCGATAACGGCCCTGAACAGATAAGGTTGCGGGGGCTGTGTCGGCAAGCCCAAAGCCCAAGGTTAGGGCCACCGATGTATCACCGCTTATTCGATAAGATCCCCCTAAACTCAGTCGCTGCCGAACAGAGAATTCACCAGAGTGACCAGTCACCGCACCCGACATTTGGTACGCGGTATACAAGCCCACCACCCGGTTCACAGCGAAATCCATCGCTACATTCCATTGCATGTATCTCGATTCAGGACTCAAGGCCCCACCCACACGCCACCGGCTTGCGGTGTGATAGCTAAGGCCAGTAGAGAGAACCAAGGGGTCGATAAACCGATACGTTTGGATGCTAATGTTGGAAGCGGGACGAGCCCATTCCAGCGCAGACACAGTGTGCGACGCATGAATTTCTCGATAGGCCGAAACATTCCACTGCCAAGCGCCTTGCATTGGAATACGCCAGCGCAGGCCTAGGGCTTGTGTACTGGCACCAAAACGGGCATCGTTTTGCAAGGATCGCTGGCTTGCGTACTGCCAGCTGAGTGCGATGTGCTTGTTAAGGCCATAGTTCAGGTTCAAACTGTTGCTGTAGCTGCGTGAAGACATACCAGCACGACTCAGCTGATCCGTGCTGAAACTAAAACGGGGACTTACGGTAAATTGCTTGGGTGCGATCAGCAGATCTTCGATAGACAACACCGCGCGCGGTTTCTCGTCTGCGTGACTCCAACCGGCCGCGCCAAGCAGACCTAGTAAAATTAGTAAACGCAACACACGCCCTCCTTGGCTTTATAGTGTTGGGTTTAGTGTGAAACCTGCCTTGCCGAAATGCGCCAGCCGATTTCGTCAGAAACTAGCTTTGCAGCTCAAAAGTCACCGCAGGCAACAGGATGCCAAGAGCTAAAATGGGAAGACCAGGGGAATCAAGGTGAGTGCTACCACGGTGTATACGATAGATACAGGTGCTCCAATTCGCAAATAATCACCGAGACGATACCCTCCCATATTCTGCACCATCAGATTGGTGGTGTAGCCAAAGGGCGTCAAGAAACTGGCACTTGCACCAAAGGCCACAGCGGCGGCAAACGGCAATATGTCAACTTGAAGGGCAGCAGCAAACGAGGCCGCTAAAGGAAACATCAACGCGGCTGCGGCGGTATTGGTCATCAATTCGGTCATGAGTAGGGTAAACAAGTAAACCGCGATAAGCGCGTACATTGGATTCACCGTACCCAGGGAGCCCTCTGCTCCAGCCAACATCTGGCCTATCAACCCCGTATCCGCGAGTGCCTGCGACACACACAACGCAGACGTGATAATTAACCACAACTCAAAAGGAAAGCGCCGTCTGAGTTCTCGAACAGACACCGAGCCAATCGCTAACATAAAGGTCAACAGCAAGGCCAAGCCTGAAACCAACTCAAAGTAACCCAACGCCGCCCCTGTGACGACCAGACCAAGCCCAAGCAACATCCCCGAACTTTGGGTACTACTTACCCTGCCGCTATCGATTTTCGAATCGACGATCACAAAGTTTCGACGCAGGTTATTGCGACGCCGAAAATCAGGCCCAACCGCCAAGATCAGGCTATCGCCCGCACGCAGCACAATATCACCCAGCTTACCCGACAAAGGCAGACCACCTCGACTTACACCAACAACAGCGGCATCGAATAAACTTCTAAACCCAGAGGCTTTGATCGTGCGGCCTTCAACTGCCGCGCCTGGAAGCACAATGACTTCGGTTAAATTTGACCGAAGCAAGCCCTCCTCCATGGCAAACGAACGAAGTCCATCAAACTCATCCAATACGTGTAACCGAGTAACATCACCGGAAAAAATGAGTTTGTCCGACGCTTGCAGCACCTCTCTTGGCGTGACTGGGGTTATTAGATGCCCATTGCG
>JALRFH010000032.1 GCA_023253715.1 Halieaceae bacterium | reverse complement strand
ATGCGGTTGCTAATGTGACAATAAATAAGGTACGTGTTTTCATTTGCATGCTCTATTTAACGCTACGGTAAATATTGAATTTCGGATTTTGATTGTGAACTTTAAAGCCGCCAAAGATTTTTTTCAATTTATCTGGGTAATTTGTACCACCTCGTAAATGCCGGTTCGGCCTTTGTAGCCTTGGTTGCAAGACTCGCAGCCCACTGCGCGCTTTATGGTGGCGCCTTTTAACATCTCTTTGGTAAAGCCCAGTTCCAGCAGGCTCTCTTCTGGGAGTTCATCAATGGGCTCGGCACACTTCGAGCACAAACGTCGTGCCAAGCGCTGGGCAATAATCAGGGTCACGGCGGTCGCTAAGTTAAAGGCCGGTACGCCCATGTTCAGTAAGCGGGTGATGGTTTCGGCAGCACTGTTAGTGTGCAGCGTCGATAACACCAAGTGGCCGGTTTGCGCTGCCTTAATCGAAATTTCGGCCGTTTCTAGGTCACGAATCTCTCCGACCATGATTACGTCGGGGTCTTGGCGCAAGAATGAGCGCAATGCATCGGCGAAGTTCAGCCCCACTTTGGGGTTAACAGGTACTTGGTTAATGCCCTCGAGGTTAATCTCGACCGGATCTTCCGCCGTCGAGATGTTGCGCTCGGGGGTGTTAAGAATATTTAAGCCGGTGTACAGCGAGACCGTTTTACCGGAACCCGTGGGGCCGGTCACCAAGATCATACCTTGGGGCTTATCCAGCGCATCAGTAAACAGTTTTTTCTGTTGAGGCTCGTAACCGAGAGCGTCAATGCCCAGCGCGGCGCTGGTGGGGTCTAAAATACGCAGTACGATTTTTTCCCCAAACAAGGTCGGTAGAGTGTTCACGCGCATATCGATGGCGCGAGCCTTTGACAGGCGCATTTGAATACGTCCATCCTGGGGAACCCGTCGCTCAGAAATGTCCATTCTAGACATCACTTTCAAACGTGCGGCCAAGCGCGGTGCGAGCGCTTTAGGAGGCTGCACCACCTCTTTTAAGATACCGTCGGCACGAAAGCGCACGCGGTAGGTATGCTCATAAGGTTCAAAGTGAATGTCCGACGCCCCAGCTTTAATCGCATCTAACAGCACTTTGTTGACGAAACGGACGATGGGGGTGTCGTCCGCATCCATGTTAACTTCGCCCTCGGTGCGATCGTTTTCGTCAATCGCCTCGACGTCCAAATCTTCAAATTGACCGCCTTCTAAGTCGCCGAGTTGCTCTATCGCGTCTTTCGTTTCGGTGGCGTGCGAAATAGCGGCAGACAGGGCGCGTTGGTCAACAATGATGGCTTCGGTGTTAATGCCCGTGTGGAACTTAATTTCGTCTAGAGCCTGCAGATTTGTTGGATCTGCGAGTGCTATAAAGAGACGCTTGCCGCGTCTGAACAGCGGTAGCGCGTGGTGTTTTTGAATGAGTTTAATGTCGACTAAGTCTTCCGGGACTTGGGCAGAATCGAAGGCGCGCAAGTCAAGCAAGGGTACCCCGAATTCTGAAGCAGCGGCCGCTGCAATTTTGCCGCTATCAACCCCTTTGGTTTCCACCAAATGTTGGACAAAGGGAATGCGCGCGGCTGTCGCCTCTTTTTGTGCCTCTATGGCGAGCTCGGCCGTGATCAGACCGTCCATAATTAAACGGCCCGCTAGGCCACCCAATCGCGCTTTGCTTGCGGTTGGTGATGCTGCTTGATTCACACTTGCTCCCGAAACAAAAAATTAATTAGCACGCTGTTGTAATACCAAAGTTATATGCTAACCTTGCGGTAATGCCTAAGTCTTAACGTCTGTTAACACATAACGCATGTTGCCCTTTTTGTAGAAATTTGCAACTAAAACGTACTAATTCGTGTCTTTGCAAACTTGCTATTATGGGGTATAAAGATAGCGATCGGAATCGTCCGACGTCGTGCAAACAAACTGTCCAATGGGGATATGAATATGAAAAACATGAAGCAAGCTCGTCAGCAAGGCTTTACGCTGATCGAACTCATGATTGTAATTGCGATCGTGGGCATCCTGTCGGCGGTGGCTTTGCCGGCGTATCAAGATTACACAAAGCGAGCTAAGGTAACAGAAGCTGTTGCGCTGTTGTCTGGTGCGAGAAC
>JALRFH010000158.1 GCA_023253715.1 Halieaceae bacterium | reverse complement strand
AATTTGGCTTGCCGAATAGGGTAAGACGGCCTCGTTCAGGCGCTCGCTAGGGCTCATCACGGAGACCGGTAGGGGGCTGTCGCACAAGGCCTGAATCAGCGGCCATGGTTGCGTCGGCTGGAGGTTGGCGATCAACCTTGGTATCACCGTGAGGAGACTTCTAAGTACACCGACTTGATGCCTGATGGCCGCGCTCGTGAATTTACCTTTGTGCAAGAGTGTAATTCGGTGGTGACTAACCCTTGTCCCGAAAAGCCCATGATGAAGCCCGGCAAAGTGTGGGTTGAAGGTTTGGCGTGGTCGGGTCGGGGCCGAATTAAGCATGTCGATGTTTCGTTTGACGGTGGTGTGACATGGCGAGAAGCCAAGTTTACGAGCGAAGTATTCCCTCGCGCGCTGACACGTTTTGGCTTGGAGTGGGATTGGCAGGGCCAGTCGGCAATGATTCAAAGCAGGGCGATTGATGAGACGGGTTTTGTGCAACCGACTTACGGGCAATTGCGCGCCGCTCGCGGTGAGAACTCGATTTATCACAAAAATGCCATCCACACATGGAAAGTCAACACAGATGGGAGTGTCGTCAATGTTCAAATCTCCTAATCAGACAAAAACAATGTCACGACCAAGCACCTTGCTGGTGCTAGCCATGGTTCTGGGGTCGGGTATTGCCCAAGCCGAAAAGGGCTCGGGCTACTACGGCTATGGCCAAGTCGCTACCCCTGAGCAAATAGCTGGTTGGGATATCGATGTGCGACCCGACGGCTTGGGATTGCCTGAGGGTAGTGGGACTGCGGAAGAGGGTGAGTGGATCTACGAAGAAAAATGCGCGGCATGTCACGGTAGCTTTGGCGAGGGTGTAGATGGTTACCCTTCTTTGGCGGGTGGTGAAGGTACGCTCAGCGGTGATGGGCGCCCTCATAAGACTATCGGGTCTTATTGGAATTACACCAGCACGGTATTCGATTACATCAATCGAGCGATGCCCTACACGGCGCCACGGTCTCTAGAGCCTGATGAGGTGTATTCCTTGACCGCTTACCTGTTGTTTATGAATTACATCATCGACGACGAGACCTTCGAGCTCAATCAAGATACTCTGTCGACCGTGCGTTTGCCGAATGAACCCAACTTCATACCCGATGAGCGCCCGGATACCGACAATACGCGTTGTATGTCAGAGTGCAGAGACGCCGCTGCCATTGAAATTAAGTCGCAGGCATCGCCGTCCCTAGCTGAGGAGCTTGCAGCGGCGCAAGGTGGAGACTCTGAAACTGCTGCCGAGTCGTCGCCCGCAGTGGCCACAGTAGGCAAGAGCGTGTACGATCAAAGCTGCATGCTCTGTCACGGCTCGGGTTTGGCTGGCGCGCCTAAAGTTGGCGATATCGACCAGTGGCAGGCCAGAACAGCGGCAGGCATGACCACCTTATACAAACATGCTATTGAAGGTTACCAGGGGGATGCAGGTGTCATGCCGGCCAAAGGTGGGTTCATGAACCTGAGTGACGATGACGTCAAAGCCGCCGTGGATTACATGGTACAGGAGAGTCAATAATGCCGACACTGAAGTTCATGTTCGCGGTACTTACATTGCTCGGTAGTTCGATTGCGGCTGCTGCAGACTTTACGTTAGAAGAACGGATCGCCAAAGGTTACGAACTAGCCGCTGATCGTAACGCGGGCAACTGTTTTTCGTGTCACATGGCCGAGGGGGCAGAACAGCCGGGCAACAGTGGCCCCCCTTTAATCATGATGCAATTACGTTACCCCGATCGCGACCAGCTCAAAGCACAAATCGCTGATCCACGGATGAGAAATCCGAATACCAATATGCCGCCTTATGGTGCGCATCATATTTTGACAGATCAAGAACTGGAGTGGATGGTTGATTTCGTCCACTCGCTATAACCACAACGGAGAATCGTATGTCTAAGTTATTTTCAAGACGCCGTATTGTGCAGGGTTTGATGACCGCCGCTGCATTGATGGCGATGCCACTTAGCGCTTTGGCGCGCAATGTAGAGGCCTTTGGTTTGGGCGATTTTGCCGCTGCACGCAATACCATGTTTGGCGGCCAAGCAATCGCTGATGGTTCAGATGGTATTACCTTAGAGTTGCCTGATATTGCCGAAAGCCCAGCGAAAACCAATGTCAAAGTTAAAGTCGATGAAGCCAAATTGGGCGCGCTCAAAACGGTCACGTTTATGGCGGAAGCCAACCCTACGCCGATTTCCGCTAAGTTTTATTTTAGCCCGAGGGTCGAGCCTGAGTTAGAGACTTTCATTAAGCTGGCTGGAACAACGATGGTGCATGCGATCGTAGAGACAGAAAAAGGACTTTACTCGGCTAGTAAAGAAGTGAAAGCGACGCTTGGCGGTTGTGGCGGCTAATAGGGATTAGGAGAAAAGCATGACAGATCAAGTACGTTCAGAAGAAATTGAAAACTACACCCCGCGCACTCGTGTTCGTTTGCGTCTAAAAGAAGCCGACAATGCCGCCGGCAACGTCTTGTCGGTGATGAGTATGGTGGTTCACCCAATGACGCCCGGGATTGAACGTGATGCCGAGGATAAACCCGTGATCAGAGACGGGAAGGTGTCTATTCTGGCAAACAAAACCCATCATTTGATCGGCTGGGAGTGCAAAGTTAATGGCGAGGTGGTCTTATCAGCCGATCTCAGCGGCTCGGTGTCAAAAGACCCCATCATTAACTTTTCGGTCAGGGGCGTCGAGGCGGGTGATACCTTCGCGTTAACGTGGACCGATAATCAGGGCTATAGTGATACCGAAGAACAGGTTGTGAAAGGCCGCAAAAAGAAATAGTCCGCTGGCAAGGGTATGGAGCAGTCGAGGTAAGCTATGAAACACGCAGTCACGCTGGCGCTATTCACCACTCTGAGTTTATCGGTTTGGGCAGGGCCAGAAGAGGATCGCACAGCCTTCGTTCAGTTCTTTGAAAAGCGCTTTCCCAGCATAGCGCTTGAAGAACACGTCAACGGTGCTTATGCCCTGGATGAAGACAAGCGCAAACAATGGGAGGCCCTAGAGTCTGGGTTTCCGCCCTATGAAGATGCGGTATTCGATGGCGAGGCGCTGTGGGATGAAAGCTTTGCTAATGGAGCTTCCTATTCCGATTGTTTTGGTGATTCTCCGGCCGTTAAACAACACTATCCGCTGTGGGATGCAGAGCGAGGTGGTGTTGTGACTTTGGAGCTCGCGATAAACAATTGTCGTGAATCCAACGGTGAAAAGCTCTTGGACTACACGGATTACGCCATGGTTGCTTTGTCCGCTTACGTGGCGTTTGAGTCACGTGGCGAGCCGATTGCGATTGAGGTGCCCGACCAGGCGGCTCTGGCGGCGTATGAGGAGGGTAAAGCATTCTACTACCAGCGCCGTGGTCAGTTGAATTTCGCGTGTAGCTCATGTCATCTGGAAATGGCGGGCAATAAGTTACGATCAGAGCGCTTAAGTGCGGCTCTAGGACACGTAACGCACTGGCCGACGTATCGAAGTAAGTGGGATGAGGTCGGACCTTTGCACAAGCGCTTTATGGAGTGTAACGATCAAGTCAAGGCGAAAGCCTTTGAGCTGCAAAGTGAAGAATATCGCAATCTTGAGTATTTTTTGAGCTACATGAGCAACGGTTTGCCGCTTAACGGCCCTACTACTCGTAAATAACGCAAAGGTGATATCAATGACTCCTAAATTTGTGGGCATGGCGGCACTGAGTTTGATGCTAGTGAGTGGTAGCGTTCTGGCGGATGAGTGCTCGGAGGCAAACGCCTTGATACAGACAGCGCGAGATGCGTATGACGCGGTCGATGCGCGCGGTTTTGCCTGGGTACCCACAGAGGCCTACTTAACAGAGGCTAAAGCAGACTCTGCGGCAGGTGCTTGCGAGCAGGCGATGGTCAATGCGCAACGGGCCTTAGATACCGCAAAAGCGGCCATGGTTCAGGCAGAAAACGAAGCGACGGCTTGGCAAAGCCGTGTACCGAAGTAACAGAGGTCTGTATGAATCGTCGCGAATTTTTAGATTTGTTGATGCGCTCGAGTGCCGCCTTCAGTATGGCGGGTGTGGGCTTGTCAGCCAATTCCAAAGCGTGGTCGAGCACCGCGTCATCCTTGTACGATGTGCCGGCTTTCGGTTCAGCGCGCTTACTGCACATTACCGATACCCACGCGCAGTTAAACCCTATTTATTTCCGCGAACCGAATGTGAATCTGGGGTTTGGGGGTACTTATGGGCGTTGGCCGCACAAAGTGGGTAAGAGCCTGCTGTCGGAGTTGGGTAGTGCCTCGGCGATTCAGTCTCATGCCTTGACCTACTTGAATTTTGAAGAAGCTGCCAGCCGTTTCGGCAAAGTCGGTGGTTTTGCCCACCTCAAAACGTTAATCGATCAATTGCGTGCTTCGGTGCCCGATGGCCGCAGTTTGTTGTTAGACGGCGGTGATACGTGGCAGGGGTCAGGTACGGCCTACTGGACTCGCGGACAAGATATGGTCGAGGCGACGAATAAGTTGGGCGTGGATATCATGACCGGCCACTGGGAGTTCACTTACTTAGAAGACGAAATCCTTGCCAACGTCGAACAGTTTAATGGCACTTTCGTCGCACAAAATACTTACGCGAGCGATGAAGCTTTGTTTGATGGCGTGCCCGTTTATGACGATATGACGGGGCACGTCTTTAAACCTTACGACATTAAAACGATGGGCGAGCACCGCGTAGCGGTTATAGGGCAGGCGTTCCCCTATACCCCCATTGCCAATCCTAAACGGTTTATTCCGAACTGGACCTTTGGTATCCGAGAGAACGATCTGGCGGATTTGGTGGATGAGATTCGAGCCAATGAAGACGTTGATGCGGTTATTTTGCTGTCGCACAACGGTATGGACGTCGACCTGAAGTTAGCGAGCCAAGTTTCGGGCATTGATGTTATTTTGGGTGGTCACACGCACGATGGTGTACCCGTACCCGTTGAAGTCAAAAACTCCGGTGGCGTTACCTTGGTGACGAATGCGGGCTCTAACGGTAAATTTGTTGGCGTCTTGGACTTAGATTTAGGTAAGGGGCGCGTCAAGGATTACCGTTACCGCTTGTTGCCCGTATTTTCTGAGTTGCTGACCCCAAACCCTGACATGGCGAGCTTCATCGAGGGCGTACGAGCTCCATATTTGGACATTTTGAATGAAGAGTTGGCGGTGGCTGATTCTTTGTTATACCGCCGAGGGAATTTCAACGGTACCTTCGATCAGGTCATATGCGATGCCTTGCGCACGCAGCTTGACGCGCAAATCTCTTTGTCGCCAGGTTTCCGCTGGGGTACGACGGTGTTGCCGGGCGAAACTATCACGATGGATCGTGTGATGGATCAAACGTGCATGACGTATCCCGAGACCTACGCTCGCGAGATGTCCGGCGAAAATCTAAAGGCGATCTTGGAAGACGTCGCTGATAACCTGTTCAACAGCGACCCCTATTATCAGCAGGGCGGTGATATGGTGCGAGTTGGCGGGTTAAACTACGTCATTGAGCCCCAAGGGCAGTTTGGTTCGCGTATTACCGAGATGACCTTGGATAATGGCGAGAAAATTGAGGCTGGCAAGAACTATAAAGTGGCAGGTTGGGCCACGGTAGGATCGCAATCGCCGGGTGCACCTATTTGGGATGTCGTAGCGGATTATCTTCGCGAGGCAAAAACCGTGAAAGTCGACAAGGTCAATACGCCGGTACTCAAAGGTGTGAAGTCCGATAATCCCGGTATCGAAAGCTATCTTGGAAAATTCGCCTAAATCTTAGCGATACCACTCTAAGGCCTGCTCCACGATTTGCTCGAGCAAATCGTGGACGGCGATATAAGCAGGTACTTGTAAGACCGGCAGGCGAATACTGACGTAAGTGGTATTAGGTGCCTCAACCAAGGTGTATAAACTGATGGAGTAGGGACACAAAACGATGTTGTGCGGGTCTTGCCGCGCCAGTTCGTGGCTCAGATCGGCTTTGCAAAACAGTATCGATTCTCCTTGATCATACACGGCTTTGGCGTCATCTATGGCTTCGGATGTTCGAGCTAACATGTTGGCTGCGTAAGCCGTGTAGGAGACCACTAAGCCCTTGGCTTCGATGGTCGTCACGATGTCCTGCTTAATGTCTCTAAAGTCGCCTTGAACGGTCCACACGAGCGCTGGGCCGAGTTCCTCGGGCCCTGCCACCTGACTTGAAGCTGTGTGCGCCGCAGCAAGCCCGATTAATAGCAATACCGTGCTGAACGCTTTCATTCGGCAAATATTTTGCCTGGATTCATAAGCCCGCGAGGGTCTATGGCGGCTTTAATACTTTTCATGACATGTATTTCTGCTTCGGTGCGGCACAAGTTAAGGTAGGACTTTTTATCTAAACCGATACCGTGCTCTGCCGACACTGAGCCTTTAAATTGGGTAAGCAGGTTGTAGACGATGTCGTCAACCGCTTTTTTATCTGGCGCAGGGCCTATACCTAGGTGAATGTTGCCGTCACCCAAGTGGCCGAACGTCACGCATTTTATTTTGGGATCAAAGTCGCTCAAAGCCTGCTCGAGCTGCTCGGTGTATGCTTGCATATGACGCAAGGGGAGGCTTATGTCGTAGGCAACCGCGGGGCCTCGAAAAATCATTTTAGCCTCGACGTCATCGCGAATGGCCCACAGTTGGTCGGCTTGCTGAACCGAGTTTGCGATAACCGCATCGCTGATGACTTCACTTTCAAACTGCGCCTCTAGGAACGCCTCGAGCGGGTTGATCTCGGTGACTTCGCTGTGACTGCTTTCAAGCAGGACGTAAAACGCTTGATGCGCGGGCAATACTGCTTGGTGACGTCCGGTTTCAGCGACGTTTAAATCGTAATAGTTGCCCCACATGGCTTCAAAAGCGGTTAGGCTGCTGGCCAAGCGCGTCGAGGCATTTTTTAGCAATTTTTTTACGCCCTCAAAATCATCGCAAACCACCATGGCCGTAAATGTTCGAAGGGGTGCCGGCTGCAATTTTAAGACGGCTTTGGTTACAATACCGAGTGTCCCTTCGGCGCCTATGAGCAGCTGCTTTAAATCATAGCCGGTGTTGTTCTTCAGCATTTCGTTCATGGCATCGATAATTCGACCGTCGGGTAGCACCGCCTCAATCCCGAGTATTTGGTTGCGCATCATACCGAAGCGTATGACGCTGTTGCCGCCGGCATTGGTTGCAATCATGCC
>JALRFH010000121.1 GCA_023253715.1 Halieaceae bacterium | reverse complement strand
TTTGACTTCTCAATGGATGACCTTGCGCTTGGTTCTGTAGACGAGGACAAAGTAAAGGATGGCGAAGCATATTCACTTTATGAGTATGGACAAAGGTTATATTCTAAAGATCCTTCCAAGGCTATGGATTTAATGATGCTTTCAGCCTTGCAAAATAATCTTAAAGCCCTAAATTATTTAATATCACATGATGGTATTGATGGTGATGTAAAGATCTTTTTATCAACCAAGAAAATGAATGGCGCATCAACTTCGGCGCACATGTTGTCTTGGTTGTTGATGAAGTAAGGTGATAGGTAACCGCGGTCAAACTGCATACCTTCTACCACGTCAAGTTCGTTCTGAAGACCAGAGCCTTCCTCAACGGTGATCACACCTTCTTTGCCGACTTTTTCCATGGCTTCAGCGATGATGTCACCGACTTGACTGTCGCTGTTTGCGGAGATGGTGCCCACCTGAGCAATCGCTTTTTTGTCTTCACAAGGAATCGCTGCGGCAGAGATTTTCTCTACGGCTGCTGCGATTGCTTTGTCGATGCCGCGCTTCAGATCCATTGGGTTCATGCCGGCGGCTACCGCTTTCAGACCTTCGTTAACGATAGACTGAGCCAATACGGTTGCGGTGGTGGTACCATCGCCAGCAACGTCAGACGCTTGAGAGGCCACTTCTTTGACCATTTGCGCGCCCATGTTTTCAAGCTTGTCTTTCAGTTCAATTTCTTTCGCAACAGATACACCGTCTTTCGTTACGGTGGGAGCGCCAAACGACTTGTCGAGTACGACGTTACGACCTTTGGGGCCCAAGGTTGCTTTAACGGCGTCAGCCAGAGTGTTAACGCCTTTTAACATGCGCTGACGCGCCTTATCACCAAATACTACTTCTTTTGCCATGATTACATTCCTTGACTGTTAGTGTGAAACACAAGCGTTATTACTCTACGACAGCGTAGATTTCGCTTTCGCTCATAATGATTAATTCTTCACCGTCGACTTCGATAGTGTTGCTGCCAGCGTACTGACCAAACACAACTTTATCGCCGACTTTAACTGCCATGGCGCGAGTTTCGCCGTTATCCAGAGCTTTGCCTGTTCCGACAGCGACCACTTCACCTTGGTTTGGTTTTTCTTTCGCAGAGCCGGGCAACAAAATGCCGCCAGCTGTGGTTTGCTCTTCTTCCTTGCGACGAACGACCACACGGTCGTACAACGGACGAATATTCATTGATGTCAATCTCCACTAGTCAGATGTTATAGACACCCTTTTGTTAGGGCTGCCCTTTATATTGGGTCGTTAAAATGGATTTCAAGGGGTTTTTAGCACTCTTTTGTGTAGAGTGCTAAATTTTTTTGTGGGGATTATTTCGCTGATATCAATAGCTTGCGTTCAGTCTTGTTTTTTTTCCTCGTATTCACCTTCGATCACAGTGAAATTTTTATCTGTCGTCCGGTCGTAATACGTGGTTTGCTCCGGTGCGTTTTGTCCGAGCATTGAAGCGAGCTTGCGGCGTAAGGGCGCAATTAAGATGAACAGAGCGCTAATGTCAGATAGCAATCCGGGTATCATTAACAAGATTGCGGCGAAGCCAATGGCCATGTCGTCGAGCAAGAGTCGACTGGATATCCAAGGCTGGCCTGCCTGCGCCGTCTGCGCTTGTTTTAGCATGCTCATACCTTGCTGCTTTAACAAGGTTAACCCACCGAAAAAGGTTGCGAGTACGTAAAAGAGAGTGTTTAGACTTCCGATGTGGTCTCCCAACTCGATCAGCGTAAATAGCTCAAAAAACGGGAATAACAGGATGAACAGTTGCATGGCACCTCCGCGGTCACATCTACTGTAACATTGGGTGCTAAACCGACACTACAGTCTTCTTACTACTATTAATCGGGTACAATCGTTGTTTTTTCAAGAGGTGAGCGGAAATGGATTTAACCAATAAAGTGATTGCGATTACCGGTGGTGCTCAGGGTTTAGGCTTCAGTATGGCCGAGGGCTTAGCGAAAAAGGGCGCTCAGTTTGCGCTGATTGACGTAAATGCAGAGCGTTTAGACGAAGCGGTTGCTAAGCTCGCCGATGTGGGTGTGACAGCGCGCGCTTATGTCACTAACGTGGCCGATGAGCACAGTGTGGTAAACACCTTCGACGCCATTGTCAGCGATTTTGGGGCGCTAGATGCTCTGGTGAATAACGCGGGCATTCTGCGCGATGGCATGCTATTGAAGGTCAAAGATGGAGAAATCGTTAAAAAGATGTCGCTAGCTGAGTGGCAAGCAGTGATTGATGTGAATTTAACCGGGGTGTTTTTGTGCGGGCGAGAAGCGGCTGAGCGCATGGTTACCCTGGGCACCAAGGGCGTGATCATTAATATCTCGTCGGTGTCGCGTGCAGGGAATATCGGTCAAACCAACTACTCGGCCGCTAAGGCAGGCGTCGCTGCGATGGCCGTGACTTGGGCGAAAGAACTGGCTCGTTTTGGTATTCGCGCCATGGCCATTGCGCCGGGCTTTATCGGTACAGAAATGATCGCCTCAATGAAGCCTGAGGCTCTCGCAAAAATGTCGGCGCAAATCCCTCTGGGTCGCGTCGGTGAGCCTGCAGAAATTGCCTCGACCGTCGCGTTTATTCTTGAGAATGACTACCTGACGGGTCGAGTCATCGAAACCGACGGTGGAATACGGATTTAGACGTAGGTCTCGATAGGGATATCTTTGACTTATCCGCTGTCGTGGCTCAAGCGCTCGGCAGCGGTCTTACTACCGTCAGTGTTAGCTATAAAAGCACAAATATGCCGTCGGTGCTGCCACACGCACATCAAACGATTGATTCGCTTCGATTTCGAACTGGCAGCCAGCCGGGTAAGCTTGCCAGTCGTCAGATCCCGGTAATCGAACCACTAATTCACCGTATACCACTTGCATGACCTCATGCTGGCTGGTGCCGAAGGTATAGGTCCCCGCAGCCATGACGCCAGAGGTTACACTCCCCTCGGCGCCCGCAAAGGCGATCGATTTTACATTGCCATCAAAATATTCATTTACGTTTAACATAGAAGGGCTCCAAAATTTGAGGCGACGAACATACACCCTCTGATTGCAACTGTCATTCGAAAAGTCTGGCTAACCGTCGTCGTATAGCGATGGCTCAGGGTATTGGATGTTTTTTGTGACTTTGGATGGCGTTACTTTGTCTGCTGGCGCTCAGCGTGCCACAATCAAGCAACACTGGTGTACTCTGTGAACGTTGCAGACAGTGTTTTCTTTATTTGGCATCAGCGGCGGATACCGAGCATATGAGTTGGCGAACTACCTTGCAAAATTACAAAGATATTCGCTTGCTGTGGATCTTTTTGATGGGCTGTTCATCGGGCTTTCCGTTTGTTTTGATTGGCTCTAACTTTAGTGGCTGGCTTACGGATGCGGGTATTTCGCGGGCGGAAGTCGGTTTAATGGGCTCTGTTGCTACCGTCTACGCCGTCAACTTTCTCTGGGCGCCATTGATTGATCGAGTGCACATTCCAGTGCTCGGTCCACGCTTGGGCCAGCGACGTAGTTGGATCTTGAGTATGCAGGTTTTTATGTTGCTGTTGGTGCTTGCCATTACTCAGGTCGACCCCTCTGTGGGATTGTGGATGCCGGGTTTTATTGCGCTGGGTATCGCGACCTGTAGCGCCACGCAAGATATTGCCGTCGACGCCTATCGTATCGATCAATTTGCCTCAGACGAGCAGAGTTTTTTGCCCCCCGCAGCAGCAGTTGCCATTATGGGTTGGTGGACGGGTTATTCTCTGCCGGGTTATTTGGCCTTCAGTAATGCGGATGGTTTGGGTTGGAACCAGGTTTATGTCTTGATGGCCGCTGTTTTAGTGCTGTTAATTGCCGCAACTTTGATCGTGAGCGAGCCCGAGTCCGAGCGTGATGCACTGCAAGAGGCCGCCGCAAAACGCTATTTCAACTCGAAGAGTGCAAAAGCCTGGTTGCTGGTGACCTTTATTGAGCCGTTTTCTGACTTTTTTAGGAAAAACGGCGTGCAAGTCGCCCTCACGCTGATGCTGTTCATATTTCTCTTTAAAATTGGCGAGGCCTTCTTGGGGCGAATGTCGATTGTATTCTATAAAGAAGTTGGCTTTAGCAATCAACAAATTGCCGAGTACACCAAGTTATTTGGCTGGATGATCACCATTGCCTTTACGATATTGGGGAGTCTATTTAATACCCATTTTGGGGTGGTGAAAGGTTTGTTCATTGGCGGTGTCGCGATGGCCAGCAGTAACTTAATGTTTGCGGTGATTGCCGCGGTTGGCCCCGTAGAATGGCTGCTGTTGATGACACTAATCGTCGACAATTTTACGACGGCATTTTCTACCGTCGCGTTTGTCTCTTTTTTAACGACTTTGACGGGGCGAGCGTTCAGCGCGACGCAATATGCTTTGTTGGCGTCATTGGGTAACTTAAGTCGTACCACCTTGGCAGGGCTCAGTGGCTTTACGGTCGATTGGCTGGGATCATGGGAGCGTTTTTTTGTGGTCACTGCCTTAATGGTGATTCCCTCTTTGGTGATGCTTTACTTACTAAAGGAGCGATTTACAGCCCTTACCGTGCGATCCTCTTGAGTGCCAGTTCCAGTGGGATAAGCTGTGATTCAAGGTGCTCATTGTCATACGCGCTCGCGATAAAGGCATAGTCAGCCAACCCCAAAGATGGTTAAAATGGTGTTGCTGACGCCGATGAGCGTGAGCGCCTACAAACGCGGTGGCAGCTTAAACTGCCCAAGTGATAACAAATGAAAGGCTAGGTCAAAGGAGACAATAGCGATGGTCGAGTTAAACTTTTTGGCGCGATGGTTCCACGTGTTGTTTGGGATTGTGTGGATCGGGATGCTGTACTACTTCAATTTTGTGCAAATGGCTTATTTTGCAGAGGCGGAGCCTAGCGCTAAGTCGGACGCAATGAAAAAACTCGCACCGCGCGCCTTGTGGTGGTTCCGCTGGGGGGCGGCTGCAACCTTTGTAACAGGTTTAGCTTTATTGCACCTGGGTGGTTATTCGTTCGCAGTGATGGCAGAGCGGCCCTTTATTTGGTTGGGCGTGTTAATGGGAACCTTAATGTTCTTGAACGTTTGGTTGATCATATGGCCGAATCAGCAAATCGTATTGGGTATGAAAGAAGGTGACGGCGCGGCGGCAGGTGCCAAAGCCACTTTGGCCTCGCGTACCAATACCTTATTCTCGGGTCCTATGCTGTTTGGCATGTTGGCTGCCTCGCATTATGGTGTGGGCGCTTCTGCACAAGCTTTTTATGTGGGTGCGGGTATCGTTTTGTTACTTGAACTCAATGCGATTTTCGGCAAGTTGGGTATTTTAAAGACCGTGGCTGGCGTTATCCACGCCAGCCTTGGGTTAACTCTCGTGCTTTGGAGTGTCGTAAGCTACCTCTAGAGGGTTTCTGCGCAGTCTCGCGCAGGGTATAATTGGGTTTTTAATTGGAACAGCCGTATGGCCGACGATTTTGAACCCCTTACCTCGATAGTGGCTGAGGTCGACGAAGATCGTCGACCTCAGGCGCGTTCTCGGCGCCAAGCGGCGCCAAGCTCGGGCCTTGGTGCCCGTATCTTCACCGCAACCTTTGTTTTTGTTGCCCTCGCGGTTGCCATAGCAAGCGTCATTTGGTCGTGGCAATTACAGCAACAGTTAGTAGAAGCCAGTCACATTATGGAGCGCCACAACGAGCGAATCATGGAGCTCGAGGCAGCGCTTGCCGACACCGACGAAGGTTTAAGTCAAAACGCCGCGCAGATGGCGGTTCGTATTAAAGAACTTTACTCCGAAGTGGATAAACTCTGGGCCAGCGCCTGGCGCCGTAATAAAGCCGATATCGAGGCTCTACAAAAAGCGTCTACCAACCAAGACAAAGCATTGAAGGCTTTAGTGTCTGCGGACAAAACGGCTATCGATGAGCGAGCTCAAATCACGGCCATGCTGGATTTGCTGCGCAAAGATATGGCGGCCTTAAAATCGGTTGCCTCAGATCTCGAACGACTGACGGCGAATGCCTCGAGTAATCAGACCGCACTTGAGCGCACAGCGGATAAGGTAAATAAGCTCACCCTGCAATTCGCGGCACTGTCCAAGCGAGTCGAAGGGAATGAAGAGTGGATAGGTTCCATTAATGCCTTCCGTCGCCAAGTTAATACAACACTCAGTGACTTGCAGCGTGCGCTGCGCGAATTGGAAGCGCCCGCAGTACCTTCTAGCCCTTAAATCGGAGACCCCATGACCGTTATTCGCCAAGACGATTTTATCGATAGCGTTGCCGACGCCTTGCAGTTTATTTCGTATTACCATCCCAAGGATTTTGTCCAAGCGGTGCATCAAGCCTACGAGCACGAGATGAATCCGGCGGCAAAAGATGCGATGGCACAAATTTTGATTAATTCTCGTTTGTGCGCGCAAGGGAAGCGGCCCATCTGTCAGGATACCGGGATTGTTACCGTCTTTTTGAAGATCGGTATGAACGTTGTATGGGATGCCACGATGTCGGTAGCGGACATGGTAAACGAGGGTGTGCGTCGGGCCTATACGCATCCAGACAACGTATTACGCGCGTCGATTTTAGAGGATCCTGCAGGAGCCCGTCGCAACACCAAAGACAATGGCTTTAAGGTCCCTTTCAAGATTTTTAAGAGCACTTCTATCGTCTTTGTTGATATTATTTGAAGGAATTCTGGCTATTTTAGAAATTACTTCTTCGATTTCTTTTGTACCAATTAATTTTTTTTGTTTATTCTTTGGTAATATTTTTTGTGCAGCTCCTGCCTCATCTATAACATCGATCGCTTTATCAGGTAATTTTTTATAATTGATAAATTTAGCTGATATCCATAATTCATTTGGAGTAAAATCATAATCCTCGAAATAACAAAAA
>JALRFH010000085.1 GCA_023253715.1 Halieaceae bacterium | reverse complement strand
TTGGCCTGATTCGCCAGGGAACGCTTGATCGATTGCTTGATCCACCATGCACTGTAGGTGGACAACTTGCTTCCTTTAGTGGGATCAAAACGCTCCACCGCCTTCATCAAGCCGATGTTTCCCTCTTGGATAAGGTCTAAGAACTGCAAGCCGCGGTTGGTGTACTTTTTCGCGATTGAGATAACCAAGCGCAAGTTTGCTTCCACCATTTCCTTCTTCGCGCGACGAGCGCGAGCTTCACCCATCGACATGCGACGGTTGATTTCTTTGATCTCGCTCACGCTCAGGCCGCTTTTCTCTTCCGTCGCGATAATGCGGCGCTGTAGTCTCATCAGCGTGTCGCGCTCGGCTTCGAGTTTATCGGAACTGTCGGGCGCTGCTTTGACCAACATGTCGAGCCAAGCTTCGTTCGTTTCATTACCCACAAAGCTATCGATAAACTCTTTTCTTGGTACACCGCAGTGGCGGACACTGATGGTCATGATTTCGCGTTCTTGTGTGCGTACCTCTTGCAGCACATCGCGAGCTAGATCGAGCAGGGGATCAAATACCCGCGGGGTCAGTTTGAAAAATTTGAACACCTCGCCCAGCTTATCTAACTCTTTCAGAGTTGCTTTACTTTGGCGTCCCTTTTCGGTCAGTACTTTTTCCGTTTTTTCCCATTGCTTGCGCAATTCTTTGAAGCGTTTTTCGGCTTCTACGGGGTCCGGGCCGGAATCGTTTTCTTCGTCGTCGCCACTGGCTTCATTGGCGGCAGCCACTTCGGCGGCAGTGGGCACATCGTCGGCAGGGTCAAGATAACCAACAATGACATCGCCGAGTCGGCGCTCTTCTCGTAGGACCGCAGCGTATTCATTGAGTACATGTTCGACTGCGCCCGGGTAGTGCGCCAGAGCGGCCATTAACTCACGGATACCCTCTTCGATACGCTTGGCGATAACGATTTCGCCCTCGCGGGTCAGAAGTTCTACCGTGCCCATTTCGCGCATGTACATACGCACGGGGTCAGTGGTGCGGCCGGCCTCGGTTTCTACCGCCGCCAGTGCGGCAGCGGCTTCGGCAGCGGCGATGTCGTCAGCCGAGCTATCGCCTTCGGTCATTAACAACTCATCGGCGTCGGGTGCTTCTTCGAACACCTGAATACCCATGTCATTGATCATCTGAATGATATCTTCGACCTGATCTGGATCTGAGATGTCTTCGGGCAGGTGATCGTTGACTTCTGAGTACGTCAAATAGCCTTGTTCTTTGCCTTTCGCGATCAGGCTCTTCAAGCGAGACTGTTGCTTGACTGATTCAGTCATGAAGCGGTTACCTATGAGGATATAAAATTAAGCCGGTTATTATAACAAGTTCAACGCCTTACGGCCAGATGCTAGGCGCCCACCTTGAAAAAAGTTTGTCATTACGAATTCGCTAATTCTAAGGCACGAAGTTCGGTTAAAAGTTCCTTGAGTTCAGACTTTTCTGACGTGGACAGAGAGCCGATTCCTCGATTGCTGAGCTCATTGATGCGCCCTTGAAGCACCCTCAGTTTTGGATGCAGCGTTAAGCGGCGCAAGCAATCTTTAAACTGCGCGGGGACGCCTTCGTAAGGGATGATCGACTCTTCACCCGCCAAGCGTGCCAGGAGTTCGCCCTCGGCAGTGCCATACCAGTGGCCCAGCAACATTGCCGTATTGGAATGTGGCTGCCTTGCTAAAAGGGTTAGTAGCTCACAAAGTAGTGCCTCACCCGCGTCATTCAAGACCGCAATATCTTCACTCTTTGCCTGCTCGGCAATATCGGGTCGTTGCAACAACAATGTGATGCATGTCAGTGCCAACTTACTTGGCCCGGTCATGTTCTCATTGCGATTTGCGGGCTTACTCTTGTCTTTGGGTGGGGTAAGCTCCTGCGCCAAAATCGCCTTGGGCTTGGGTTGTTGCACCTGAGCCAGCTCGGTTAAAGACGCCAGCTCCACACCGGTTCGCTCGGCTAGAGATTGCCACATCAGTTGTTTAAAGACGCCGTTGGGTAGTTGCTGAACCAGAGGGACTGCGCGTTTTGAAAACGTGGCTTTGCCCTCTAATGAATCTTTGTTCAAGCCCTCAGCGGCCAAGTCGAATAAAAATTGTTCGACTGGGCGCGCATCTTTCATCAGAGATTCAAAGGCTTGGCTGCCGAGCTTTCGCACCAGCGTATCCGGATCTTCCCCCTCATCCAAAAACAAGAACCTTGCATGCCGACCATCCTCAAGCAAAGGCAATACGGTATGCAAAGCTCGCTCGGCGGCGGCGCGACCGGCCTTGTCGCCGTCAAAACAAAAAACGACCTCGGACACCAAACGGTACAGCCGCGTTAAATGATGTTCAGATGTGGCGGTGCCAAGGGTTGCCACGGCGTAATGAATATCGTGCTGTGCCAGTGCAATAACGTCCATGTAGCCTTCGACAACCACAATACGTTCGATGGGCTTACGCGACTGTTTGGCTTCGTACAGGCCATAGAGTTCGCGGCTTTTTGAAAACACTGGTGTTTCGGGTGAGTTCAGATACTTGGGCTTTTCGTCACCCAGTACGCGCCCCCCAAAAGCAACTACGCGGCCACGTTGATCTCTGATCGGGAACATAATGCGGTCCCGGAATCGGTCATAGCTGCGATCTTTTTCGTTGCGGATTGCCATGCCGCTTTCGATCAGGGACTCGAGCGCGTTATCTCCGGCGTGTTCAATCAGGTTTTGCCAGCCTGGTGGCGCAAATCCAATTTGATAGAGTTTGGCAATTTGCCCACTCACACCGCGACCTTTGAGATATTCGACGGCTTTGTTCGCTTGTTGATGGTGTCTTAAAGCCTGCTGAAAATAATGATTGGCGGTATTTAAGGTTGTGTACAAATGCGCTTGCCGATCGCGCTGCGCGTCTTGTTGTGGAGTGGTCTGCTCTCGCGGAACCTCCAGACCTGCAGTGTGGGCAAGCGACTCAACCGCTTGAGGGAAATCGACGTTGTCGTAGTCCATGACAAAGCCAATGGCATTGCCGCCGGCCCCGCAGCCAAAACAATAATAGAACTGCTTGTCGGGGTTGACGCTGAAAGAGGGGGTTTTTTCGTCGTGAAAAGGGCAGCGGGCTGAATAATTTTTACCCGTTTTTTTTAACTTCACCCGGCGGTCAACCACTTCCACGATATCCGTGCGGTCGAGCAGGGTGTCGATAAAGCTTTGTGGAATGAGTCCGGCCATGGGCTTTGCTGGTTGCCAAAAAAGGCTATTGAATCACGTTTTTGCGACTTTGCCTAAAGTGGCAGGTGTGCCTTAGATCAATAGCGCTTTAACTCTTTTAGACACTTCGGCCATGTCCGCTCGGCCTTGCATCTGTGGTTTGATAGCGGCCATTACGGCGCCCATTGCCTGCATCCCACTGGTGCCCGAGGCGGCGATAGCTGCTTGGATCAGTTGGTCGATCTCGTCGGCAGACAGAGGTTCTGGCAGGAATTCACCGATCACAGCGATTTCGGCAAGCTCTTGTGCGGCAAGTTCATCACGGCCTGCGTTTTGGTATTGTTCAACAGAGTCGCGGCGCTGCTTCAGCATCTTATCCATGATCGCCGTAGCGCGCGCATCGTCAATTTCGATGCGCTCGTCTACTTCGATACGTTTGAATTCCGATTGGACTAATCGGAGGGTGCCCAGGCGCTGCTTATCTTTCGCTTTCATGGCCTCTTTCACAGAGGCTTTGATTTGCTCTACTAGCGTGGCCACGGGCAGAGTCTCTTAGTACAAGCGGCTACGCTTGCGGTTTTCGCGAGAGACTTTTTTTAAGTGACGCTTGACGGCCGCCGCAGCTGCACGCTTACGCAATGTGGTGGGTTTTTCGTAGTGTTCGCGCTTGCGGACTTCAGCCAAGACACCGGCTTTCTCACATGAGCGCTTGAAACGACGTAATGCAACGTCAAATGGTTCGTTTTCTTTCAGTTTTACTGATGGCATTCTGTTTACCTGTCCAGTTGTACGGTAAGGGTTTGACCCCAATTTCAATTAAGGGCGCGAATTCTATAGCGGATTGCGTGCGAATGCAAAGCTTATTACTAGCTCATTGTCCGCACCTGATTTACCATTGCGCCCGACAGATAAATGGTGCCCTATGCGAGTATTAGGAATAGAAACATCTTGCGATGAAACGGGAGTCGCAATTTACGACACCGAGGCAGGTTTGTTGGCCGAGGCCCTGTACAGCCAGATCGATATTCATGCGGTTTATGGCGGAGTGGTTCCCGAGCTTGCGTCGCGTGATCATGTTCGCAAAACCCTACCTTTAATACACGATGTTCTTGGCCGTGCCGGGCTTGCTATTCAAGATATTGAAGGCATTGCGTACACCGCGGGCCCCGGTTTAATTGGGGCCTTGATGGTGGGTGCTCTGGTGGGGCGCTCATTGGCGGAAACCTTGGGCATTCCTGCGCTGGGTGTGCATCACATGGAAGGTCATTTATTGGCGCCGATGTTATCAGCTGATCCACCTACCATGCCCTTTGTCGCCTTACTGGTTTCTGGCGGGCACACTCAGTTAATTGAAGTCCAGAGTATTGGCGACTATACCCTGTTGGGCGAGTCGGTTGATGACGCGGCAGGGGAGGCCTTCGACAAAGTGGCTAAGATGTTGTACTTGCCATACCCAGGCGGCCCGCACGTTGCAAAAAAAGCGGAATCGGGTGATCCGGCCCGCTTTGATTTTCCGCGCCCTATGGTGAATAAGCCTGGATTGAACTTCAGTTTCAGCGGGCTGAAAACCTACACCCTAACCACCCTGCAAAGTTTGGGCGGCATACAAGCGTTGAGTGAGCAAGATGTGTGTGATATTGCGCGCGCCTTCGAAGACGCGGTGGTGGATACATTAATCATCAAGTGCCGCCGAGCGCTCGAGCAAACTGGTTTAAAAACCTTGGTAATGGCAGGCGGTGTCAGCGCTAATCAGCGCCTGCGCGCAAATTTGGGACCGGCGTTAGCACCACTCGGAGCCAGCGTATATTATCCGGCACCGGCCTACTGCACGGACAATGGTGCAATGATCGCTTACGCCGGCGCTCAGCGCTTGCTGACCGGCGAGCACGATGGTCCGCTGATGGATCTGCGACCACGATGGCCCTTAAACGAACTGCGAGCGGTGTCGAATTAATGGGCGATAGTGTTTTCATTAAGGGCTTGCGTTTGCCCACCTGCATAGGCGTGCATCCTTGGGAGCGCGAGATCCGGCAGGAATTGGTGTTGGACTTGAGATTGGCTTGGAATAATCGCTTGCCCGCGGCTAGCGACAGGGTCGAAGACTGCTTAGATTACACGGCAGTATCTGATTGGGTCACGCAGTACTTGGGCGAATCGCGAGCGCAGCTGATTGAAACTGTCGCCGAGCAAATAGCCCTAGGCTTGCTGAGTCACTTTGGTGTTGCCGAGGTGTCGCTGATGGTCCAAAAGCCCGGCGCCGTGCCCCAAGCTGACTGGGTCGGTGTAGAGATTACACGAACGCAGGCCGATTTGTGAAAGTGTACCTAGGTATCGGCAGTAATATTGCGCCGAGGGAATCCATCGCCTCTGGGTTGGCGGCTCTGCGCGAAGAATTTGGTCAGCTGGAGGCATCAAGTGTGTACGAATCTGAGAGCGTCGGTTTCACTGGGCCTCGATTTTGGAACTTAGTGGTCTCGATCAACACTGCTCTGGATCTGCTGCCTCTGCAAGATCGACTGCGCGCCATTGAATACACGCACGGTCGTCCTATTAATGCCGCGCGAAACAGTAGTCGCGCATTGGACATTGATATCTTACTGTACGGAGACTACTGTGGTTTTTACGAACACCTTGAACTGCCTCGTCCAGAGATTCACTACAACGCGTTTGTGCTGCGCCCCTTAGCTGAACTGGCACCGGATCGTGCGCTGCCTAATATCAATATTTCCTTGCGTGAATTGTGGCAGCGTTTCGATCAAGCGAAGCAACCCTTAGCGCGTATACCCTATGTTTTTTGTGGTGTCGAACTGCCTGCCATTTTGTGATGCTACTTCGAAAGCGCGCTCGCAATCGCACTGAGGCGCGCCCGATCGATGGCGGCTCCAATGTCCGGCCCCCTCAATTCTGGGTCGACATCGTCACGGCCAATCTGGCGACAATGATTAGCCAAGTCTAGCCAAGCGGATACAGGATCGGGCGCTTGTCGATGGTCGTAGTGAGCGAGATGCGATGCGGCCTCGAGCAGATCACCAAAACCTTTACCCTGTTTTAATGCGCCGCATTCACTCAGACAGTTGAATACCACATCGATTGGGCTCGCCGCTGGCGGCTTCTGTAATTCAGGGTGAGCACGCAAGCGTTCGATATGCTCAATGAGTCGCTTGGGCAGGCCAAAGCGGGAGGTTAGAGCCGGTATCAGGTCAGCTAATACGGCTTCTTGGTTACCGCGTAGAAGCCAGCAGGCTACGTGATGCCAAGCGTGGTGACACAAGGTGGCGCTGTGGTTTAAGGCTATTGTCCAAGCGTCGAAATTGGGTGTTTGGTTGTTGTTGGGCTGGAGCAATTGCTGCAAGGCGCCGCACTGTGCCAGCACCGCGATGAATTCCCCGGGGTGCTGGGTGCTAAGCGCTTTGTGCAATTCTTGCCACAAGCGTTCTTGGGGCAGGGTCAATAGCTCGCCGCTACGGACGATGTCTCGCATCAGTAGTAGAGTTTCTGGCGCCACCCGGAAACCCAAATGTTTAAACCTAGCTGCAAAGCGTGCAACACGTAGCACTCGCAGCGGGTCCTCGCTGAAGGCTTTAGTGACGTGTCGCAAGAGTCTGGCATCGAGGTCGGCACGTCCTCCGAAGGGGTCGATGATGGAACCCTCGGGCGTCTGCGCCATGGCGTTAATCGTCAAGTCGCGCCGTGCGAGATCATCCTCCAAAGAGATGTCCGGGGCATAATGGCAGGCAAACCCGTGATAACCCTGTCCCTGTTTTCGTTCGGTGCGCGCTAGCGCGTATTCCTCTTGGGTTTGCGGATGCAAAAACACCGGAAAGTCCTTGCCCACGGGACGAAACCCCTTTTCAAGCATCGCCTCTGGGCTACCACCCACGACCACCCAGTCGTGCTCGTGCACAGGCAGGTTTAATAGACGGTCACGAACAGCGCCGCCAACGAGATAAGTTTTCATAGCGGGAGTGTAGGCGCAAATCTCACGCTAGACTAGAGGTTTGCCGTTTTTGCAGGGACAACGGAAGTAGCGATCTTGCTCAAGTTCGTACAGAGTTAATGAGCCTCCCCAGACGCAACCTGTATCCAGTGCAACAGCGTGGGCTGCGGTGCAGCGCCCTTCGAGTGCTGCCCAGTGTCCAAACACCAAGCGGTGTCCTTCGGGAATTCGATGCGGGTGGTTAAACCATGCGTCGACTGACTCTAGGGTTTTGGTTTGAGGGTGGAGAAGCTCGTTCACTGAGGGGCTGGGTCCCTTACTGTTTAAATCTAAGCGCCCAGATGCCGTACAAAATCGCATGCGCGTAAATACATTAGTGATTGATCTAAGGCGCGTCATGCCTGTTTGTGATTCATCGAAATAGTCTGGTTCGTTGCCGTACATTGCTTCGAAAAAAGCACTTGCTTTGTCTGAGCGAAGTACTGCTTGGACCTCGCTCGCGTAACTTTGCGCTTGCTCTAGGCTCCAATTGGGTGCGATTCCAGCGTGTGTCATCGTGATTTGCTGGTCGCTGTACAGCAGGGGTTGCTCAACGAGCCAGCTTAATAAAGTGTCACGATCTTTTGCTTTCAGGATGCTGTCTAGGGTATCGCCTTTGGACGGCTTGCGCACGCCCTGTGCGATTGCGAGTAGGTGAAGGTCATGGTTGCCCAGCACGATTTTTACGTGATCGCGGCGCTCGTAGACAAAGCGAAGCGTTTTTAGGCTTTTAGGGCCGCGATTCACGATGTCGCCAACGAGCCACAATTGATCGCGTTGGTCGTTGAAGCCTGCTTGCTTGAGCACGCACTTAAGTGGCTTTAAGCAGCCTTGTAAATCTCCGGCAATAAATGTGGTCATGGGTGTTAGTGCAAAGACCCAGGTTTCGAAAGACGGAAACTGGGAATGGCGACTTTGAAGGTGTCGGGGAAAGCGCCCTGCTCGTGCATGAGCTCGAAGGTGTAGTAGCCCTCCATAAAGCCGATAGGGGTGTCGAAATTCGATCCGCTGGTGTAGTCATAGTGAGCCCCGGGCTTTAGTGTTGGCGTTTCGCCTACAACACCGGCTCCTTCCACTTCATCCACTTTGCCGTTGGCATTGGTGATTTTCCAATAGCGTCGCAATAAGCGCACCGTCTCATCGCTGTGATTTTCAATACGAATTCGGTAGGCAAAACGATATTGATTGCGTGCCGGGTCGGAGTGCATCGCCAAGTATTGGGGCTGAGTAAACACCCGAATATCCAGTTCGGTCATCTCTTTGGTATCAGAGTTGTTCGATGCCATCGCTTAAAGTCACCCATTGTTCTAAGCTGATCGTTTCCGCACGAGCAGCAGGATCAATTCCAAAGTGTTCCAATTGTGCATCGGACACCACGCCTTTTAAATTATTGCGCAACGTTTTGCGGCGCTGCGCGAACGCCTGCTTTACCAGAGCCTGCAGGCGAGTAAGCTGAGCCATATCTACGTCATTTGCGGCTTTGGGGGTTAGTTTTACCACAGCCGATTGGACTTTGGGAGCCGGATCAAAGGCTTCGGGAGGGACGTCGATAATGCGTTCGACGTGACATAAATATTGTGCGGCAATGCCTAAGCGTCCCCAAGCTTTGCTGTGAGGTTGCGCTGTTAGGCGATCGACCACCTCTGATTGCAGCATGAAGTGCATATCGGCGATGAGATCGGTGTATTCAAATAATTTCAGTATCAGCGGCGTTGAGATGTTGTAGGGTAGGTTGCCCACAACGCGCAGGGGCCTGTCTTGGTACAGTTCTCGATAGTCCGTCTTCAGAGCGTCTTGATTGTGCAAATGAAAGCCTTTGTGAATCGAGAAACTCGCCAACAGCAAGGTCAACAAATCACGGTCGAGTTCGATGGCATCTAGGCGCTGACAATAAGGCACGAGCTCTGCTGTTAGCGCCCCCTGACCTGGGCCAATCTCAACAATATGGTCCTCTTTCGATGGTGCAATGGCCGACACGATCGAGGCAATTACATGGGTGTCGTGCAAAAAGTTTTGCCCAAACCGTTTGCGCGCCTTGTGTTTGTATAGACCTGAGCTTTGGGTCATGATTTTAAACTCGCCAATGTCGCCGCCAGTTCGAAGGCCGCAGTAAAGCTGCCGGTTTTGGCGCGCCCTGTGCCGGCCAACTCCAGCGCTGTGCCGTGATCGACCGAGGTGCGGATAAACGGTAGGCCCAGAGTGACATTCACTGCCTCGCCAAAGCCTGCGTATTTCAGGACCGGTAGACCTTGGTCATGATATTGCGCAATGACCACATCAACCTGATCGAGAATGTGGGGCTGAAAGGCGGTGTCAGCGGGTAAGGGGCCCAGCAGATCAAACCCTTGCGCCCTGAGTTGCTCGAGGCACGGCGTAATGACTTCGATTTCTTCGCGGCCTAGGTGTCCGCCTTCGCCGGCGTGGGGATTCAGGCCCAGCACTGCCAGTCTGGGCTGGGCAATGCCGAAATGCTGCCGCAAATCGGATTGCGTGATTTTTAGTGTTTCCCTAATGGCTTGACGGGTAATGGCGGCGGGCACCGCGCTTAGTGGCAGGTGAGTGGTGACCAAGGCTACACGCAAAGAGCCGGCCACC
>JALRFH010000048.1 GCA_023253715.1 Halieaceae bacterium | reverse complement strand
CGACCGCGACGACTACGCAGGCGGCAACTACCCACCAACGCCGAGCGACCCCGTCAAGTGCAGAGCGCAAGTCAACAGAGGGGATGTCGGCGTTGAGGTAACTCACCATGTTCAAGTTATCAGCGCAAACTCTCGCCACATCGCATAGTCCTGCCAAAGGGTTTCGTCTCCATCGCGTGAACGAATAATGTTGTAGCCCGAAAGGAATAAGGTCGTGGGGTATCGGAAACGGTCACCACCAGAAAACATATAGGCATTTTCGATAATGCTACGGGCGTTGAGTTCAGGATGTATTTGCGTTGCGGTAAGCATGGATGACCGCTCACTTATTGGTGGCGGTAGCTCGCCGTAACTGCGTGGTATGGCGAACATGTAGGCCACGCAAGTGAAACATAGGAACCGAGTAATCATTATATGTCCTATTGATATACGTTTGGTTTAAATGGTCGCATGATTGTAGGGCGATGACTAGCTCTCGGGGATTGTAGAGAGAGCTAAATTCACTGGAGCAAGAGATTTAGTATTGGCATTGCGGCTGTTGATTGAATGTGAAAAACTCTGAACTGGGGAATGAAAGGGGATTCATGATGTCTGTGAAAACTTCACTAATAGGTGCTGCGCTTGTCATTTTGTTGGCAGGTTGCGGTCAGAACGATAAATCTAACGAAACACCCGACTCTGATTATCAGCGCCGCCTCATCGAACGTTTGATCGATGCGCAACCCGGCGAGATCATCGAAATTCCAGCGGGTCTCTATAGCTTCGATCGTTCCTTGATGTTAACCACCGATGGTGTGACCATTCGTGGTGCCGGTATGGATAAAACGATCTTGAGTTTTAAGGGACAAGTCGCTGGAGCTGAAGGACTGCTAGTCACGGCGTCTAATTTTACCCTAGAAAATTTGGCCATTGAGGACACTATTGGTGATGGACTGAAAGTAAACAATGGCAACAACGTTATTATCCGTGGTGTCCGTGTCGAGTGGACGCAGGGTTATGCGACTGAAAACGGGGCTTACGGTTTGTATCCTGTGCAAACCGAGAATGTGCTAATTGAAGACAGTGTCGCTATTGGAGCATCAGATGCCGGTATCTATGTTGGTCAATCTCGCAATGTAGTGGTGCGCAATAATCGTGCAGAGTGGAACGTAGCGGGCATCGAGGTCGAAAATTGTATTGGCGCCGATGTGTACGGCAATGTCGCAACCAATAATACCGGTGGAATTCTGGTATTCAATATGCCTAACTTGCCACAGGCTGGATATCAAACTCGAGTCTACGATAACGACGTATTTGATAATAATACCGAAAACTTTGGGCATGCCGGAACGCCGGTGGCTTCGGTCCCCGCTGGCTCAGGTATTGTCATTAACTCGAACGATCAAGTAGAGATTTTTAATAATCGATTAGCCAACAACAATACCGCCAATATTATTATTTCAAGCCTTCATACCACGGGTTATGCAGACTACGCAGTGCAAGAGAACTTTGATCCTTACCCCGAAACGATCTGGATTCACGACAACCACTACGAAGGCGGTGGCGAGTCACCTGATGGGTTAGACCTTAAAGCACTGAAAGTCGCTATGTTTGGTCTTACGGGTCGCTTCCCAGACGTACTGTTCGATGGTTATATTGACCGTAACAAACAAATTGACGGTAAAACGCCCGACGGTCTGCGAATCTGTGTTTCTGACGCAGCCGAAGTATTAAACGCTGACGCCCCCGGTAACTATTCCAATCCACGCCTTGCGAGCGACGAATTTCGTTGTACCTTAAGGGGATTGCCTCAGATTGAATTGGCCTTTCTGTAATAAGGAGCCGGCCGGGTGCGATTAAGGGATAGCCTTCTGATTTGTATCGCTGGCGTTCTTTTGACGGCCTGCACTGCTAAATACCCAGAACCTCGCTTCATTACAGCGGGCAATCCGCTAACGCTGTCCGAGTGGGGTCAGTTTTCAATTTCGGGTGATCATCTCAGCCTTGCCCATGGTGTCATGGCTTATGATTTAGCGACCCCATTATTTACCGATTATGCCCACAAACTGAGAACGATCTGGATACCTAAAGGCGTCGCGGCGAGCTACCAAGAAAACGAGGTGTTGAGCTTTCCTGTTGGAACCGTGATCACCAAAACGTTTTACTATCCGCTTGGTCATCGCGAGGCAAATACTGTCGCGAAGCAAACCGATACGAGCGCCGCGTTATTGAGGGGCGAGCTGACATTATCTCAAGTTCGTTTGCTCGAGACTCGTGTGCTGGTGCATCGAGAAAGTGGCTGGGTAGCTATTCCTTATCGTTGGAATGCCGAGCAAACAGAAGCTGTTTTACATCGTACCGGTGACATTGTGCCTCTGGTTTTGCAAGCTGAGGCCGGAGGGCTTACCGTTTTTAATTATGTCATGCCCAATGCGAATCAATGTGCTGGCTGTCACGCGCCGGACTCCAATAATCGGGTTATTCAGCCAATAGGCCCAAAGATTCGACACTTGAACAAGCAATATACCTACGGGGTTGACGCAGTTAATCAAGTTCAATTTATGATTGACTCTGGCCGTTTGATTCAGACACCTGAATCAGGTGAATGGCCCAAAAACGCCGATTATTCGAATGCGAGGGCATCAATCGAGGCACGCGCGAGAGCGTACTTGGATATCAACTGCTCACATTGTCATTCGACGGTTGGACCGGCCGATACCTCAGGTCTACACTTGGAAAGCCAAACGGCGTATGGGGCTTCGCTAGGAATCTGCAAATTAGCGATAGCCGCGGGGCGCGGTACAGGTAATCGCTTACACGATATTGTGCCCGGTCACCCTGAGGCATCGATTTTGGTCTACCGAATGCAAAGCAGCGAGCCAGATATTATGATGCCGGAAATTGGTCGTTCACTGCCCCATAGCGAGGGTGTCGACTTAATCAGTGAGTGGATACGCCACTTGGAGGGTGATTGCGAGTCATAGCCTTGCAGTATCGGGCCCTCGTTAGGCTCTGGACCGATTAAGCGGGGCAAAGTTATGACGATGATGCAGTTCCAATGCGTCAATAGTGGGTGTTGAGATTACACCTCGGGTCTGAAAGTCATTTGACCTTGTGCGTCGACTTCCCACGCGTGAATTGGATTAAAGTGATAGGCCTCTGCGGTAGGCAAACCTCTAACTTCAACCAATTCCGCTAGTGTTGGCTGGCGGTACCCGCTTTCATCGATGGCGCGGCTCATGATGGCAGTCGGTTTGCCGTTCCACTGCCAGGGTAAACGAAATCGTGTATGAGCCTTGGCCAATACCGGCCCTTGTAACTCTGCTTTTAGCCAAGTTTTACCGCCGTCGGTACTGACTTCAACTGCGTGAATTTTGCCGCGGCCGCTCCAGGCGATACCTCGAATTTCGTGCCAGCCTTTTTCTATTCGCTCGGGATAGGTGGGTGAGGTAATCACTGAGCGAGCATCCATAACTACACTGAATTGGCGAACGCGTCCGTCCGGCAGTGCATCGGTGTATTTCGCGGTTTCTTCACGGGTCATGAAGGGAGAGTCCGAGACTTCGAGACGCCGTAACCATTTAATGTTGGTGTTGCCTTCCCAGCCGGGCAGTAGCAGTCTGATGGGATAGCCTTGGGCGGGTCGCAAGGCCTCGCCGTTTTGTGCATAAACGACGACGGCGTCGTCTAAGGCTTTACTCATGGGGATGCTCCGCGTCATTACCGCGGCGTCATTGCCCTCGGCCAATAACCAACGTGCTTTTGTGGTTACTCCAGCTTCGCGCAGTAAGGTCGCAAGAGGCACCCCGGTCCACTCGCTCTGGCTGGTTAAACCACAGAGCATTTGTACCGTCGTTTGCGGTGTAGCTCGCGCGTTGAAGTTACCCGAGCATTCGATAAAACAGGTGCGGGTTACAGCCGGGAAGCGCTTCAGATCATTGACGCTAAACTTTAGGGGACGATCGACCATACCGTGAATCAACAGTTCGTGCTGATTTGGATCAATAGCGGGTATACCTGCGTGGTGGCGCTCGAAATGCAAGTCGGAGGGTGTAATCGAACCCTGCAGTTTATGCAAAGGGGTGCCCGATATAATATTGAACATGGGCAGACGCTTTATGTCTTCGTGTGGCGATCTAAGTCCATACTCGGACACGTTGCTTCCGGGCACTTTGGTTGGATCTGGCTCGGCAGTATTTTCGCTACTGATCGCCTTTGGCGTTTTCAGTGCGCCGTAAAGACCGCTACTCAAAAGGGTGGTGTGGGTTAAAAATCGGCGTCGATTGAGTTTGTCTGTCATGGTAGTACACACTTAGTTAAGGACGTCGAGTTCGGGAATATCTTGCCCCGGTGTCGGGAAAAATCTGTCGCGAGCGGGCATTTTAATCTCTGCTAGATTGTTTGAGTTCAGCAGAGTGTCTTCGCTGAGCAAATCGTTTTTAAACAACAAGTAGGCCACCAGCGAGTAGGTCTCGTCATGGGTTAAAGAACCCGGGCGATCTAAAGGCATAGCGCGTTGTATGTAATCGAATATTGTGGTGGCGTAAGGCCAGTAGTTTCCTAGCGTCTTTTTTGCGGCGGGGTCTGTCGCAAAGGGAAAATCGCCGTCCTCCAATCGACCAACGAGCGCATTAAATGGACCGTCGTGACCTTGCTGTCCGTGACACACTGCACATTCTCGGCTGTAAACCTCACGGCCTTGTGCGGCCGTACCAGAACCTGGTGGAAGCCCCGAGCCAGAGGGTTTGATGTCTGTATCCCATAAGGCAATCTCGCTGCTGCTGACCTCGCGCCCGATGTGATAGCGTTGGGGCTCGGCATTTAACTCGGAGCAGAAGAGTGAGAGTGACGCGAGAAGGCTCAGCGTTTTGATCGTAAAGTTTCTGTTTTGCATAGAACCCGCGTTTCATATCGCCATAAAAGCCGAGTTTGCCTCGTGCGAAGTGATCTCGCAAGCGTGCCCTCGATTCGTGATGCCTGGGTTTAAGCTGTCGGCGCTGGGCGTCTAACCCACCTTCGTATCTGGCGCCTGATAGTCCGGCAAATACCGGGCGAGCATCGCATAGTCGCAAGAATTTAGGTTGGCGCCTGCCGGAATAGGGATGCGAACCACATGACCCGATCCGGGCGCTACCGCAACCTGGTCACCCCGTTTATTGGTCATTTGCTGAAGGGTAAAGTCGCAGTTTCCGGTGGGGGTCATAAGCTCGAGCTTGTCACCTTGCTCGAAGCGGTTGTTGACGGAGATCACGAGTTCTCTGTGGGCGTTGTCGACCTCCAGCACTTCGCCGACAAACTGCTGATAATCGCCCCGCGACACGCCTTTTTCATAATTTTGGAACTCGGCTGGTGGATGTCGTCGATAAAAGCCTTCGGTGTAGCCTCGGCTGGCGAGTTTTTCGAGCTCGTTCATGAGCGACATATCAAAGTCACGGCCCGCGATTGCGTCGTTAATGGCGCGGCGATAGGTTTGCGCTGTGCGAGCCACGTAGTAAGGAGATTTAGTGCGTCCCTCGATTTTGAGGCAATCAATACCGATTTCGACCAACGACTTAACATGCTGTATGGCGCGCAAATCCTTGGAGTTCATGATGTAGGTGCCGTGTTCGTCCTCGAAGGCGGGCATTAGGTCACCGGGGCGACCTTCTTCTTGCAGGAGGAATATTTGCTCGCTGATGTCGGTTTTCGGGTCGAGCAAAGCCACCACATCGCCATTGGCGTCTTCATCGGCCTCGTGCGCTTGGTACTTCCAACGGCACGTATTGGTGCAGGCGCCTTGGTTGGAATCGCGGTGGGTGATGTAGCCCGATAATAAGCATCGTCCCGAGTAGGCAATACACAGAGCACCGTGCACGAAGACTTCCAGTTCGATGTCGGGGCACTGCTCACGGATTTCTTTTACCTCTTCCAGAGACAACTCTCTGGAAAGAATGATGCGAGTCAATCCGAGCTTTTGCCAGAACTTAACGGTGGCCCAATTCACTGCATTGGATTGAACCGATAGATGTATCGGTAAATCGGGCCAACGCTCGCGCACCATCATAATGAGTCCGGGGTCGGCCATGATGATGGCGTCTGGCTTCATTGCGACGACAGGCTCCATATCGCGTAGATAGTATTTGAGCTTGTCGTTGTGAGGGGAGACATTGCTGGCAATAAAAAATTGCTTGCCATGTGCGTGAGCTTCATCAACCGCGGACGCGAGTTTCTCGATATCGTTAAATTCGTTGTTTCGAACACGAAGACTGTAGCGCGGTTGCCCCGCATACACGGCATCCGCGCCATAGGCAAAGGCATAACGCATGGCTTTAAGCGAACCGGCGGGGGATAAAAGCTCAGGGGATTTCATAAAGGACCGTTGTTATCTCACTATTGCCGCGCATTATCTGGACTTATATTCGCCCGAACAATGCAAGCAAGGCTCGAAGCGCGCTTTGCCTAAGGAATTTCGCACCGAGTTTGATTGACATCAAGTATCGCTCGGCGTGTTCCCAGCTCTAACAGCGCACTTTAAGGTACTAGCGCCCCCAATATTGCTTGCGTGACTTCCTCGGCTCGTGCGTAGGTGATGTTATGGTTGCCTTCATCTAAGGTTGTTGACGTAAGTTGTGGAACGTCCTCGGCCATCTCCGCTAAGCCACAGTAGGGCACGACTTGGTCGGCAGTACCCCAAATAGCGTGGACTGGAATGTCGGTTTTACCCACCAGCTGGTAGCGGTCGCC
>JALRFH010000044.1 GCA_023253715.1 Halieaceae bacterium | reverse complement strand
ATTTCCGAGAAAAACCACTGGATGGTGAAGCACCACGCTATTTTCCAAGGTTATTACTTTTTTCATCACTTAGGTCTAGATCGCGAGTTGTATAAGCAGTATGAGGGGCATGAGTATTTTGATTACACCAAAGAGTTCATAGACAAATACGATGCGCCTGCCTTTGATCCTGAGGGAGAAACTTACCCCTTGAGTTTTTTCGAGCCCATGGTTCGCAAAGTCTTCGCGGCACCCAAACAGTCGCTGTATAAAAAAGATTAAGGAGTAGACCTCGATGCGTTCTTTTGGTCTGTTTTTGTTGGCGCTGACATTGTCCGCGGCTCATGCTGATGAAGGTATGTGGCAGCCGCATCAGCTTCCCAAAATTTCCGAACAGTTACAGGCGGCGGGCCTTGAGATTAACCCCGAGTCGATGCAGCGTTTAGATCAGTTTCCAATGAACGCCATTATCAGCCTGGGTGGTTGCACGGCTTCGTTTGTGTCCCCTGAAGGCTTGATCGTGACTAATCATCATTGTGTGTATGGCTCTATCGCTTACAACTCAACGCCAGAGCAAAATTTATTGCAAGATGGTTTTGTTGCTGCCGACAAGTCTAAAGAGATTCAGGCCTCACCGGGAACTCGTGTGTACGTTACCGAGGAGGTCACCGAGGTAACCGACACGGTTTTGGATGTTGCGAACGGCGCGCAGCAGGGTGAAGCTTATTACCAGGCTATCGAGCAAAACAAAAAACGTTTAGTGGCGGCCTGCGAATCCAGCCAAGATTATCGTTGCGAGGTGTATACTTTTCATGGAGGCGCGAGTTACTTCCTAATTCGATACTTAGCAATCAGGGATGTCCGTTTAGTCTATGCGCCACCTTCGAGTATCGGGAAATTTGGCGGAGACACGGATAATTGGATGTGGCCTCGCCATACCGGCGATTGGGGTTTTTACCGCGCCTACGTGGGCGCTGATGGACTGCCTGCCGATTACGACCCGGCCAATCAACCCTATACGCCCGCGGCACATTTTTCGGTAAACAAAGAGGGTTTGGCGGAAGACGATTTCGTGATGGTGCTTGGGTATCCGGGTCGAACCAATCGCTACCGCACGGCCTTAGAAGTGCAAAACCAATTTGAGTGGGCTTACCCGACCGCTAAACAGTACCGTGAAGATTATATCGAGGTTATAAAATCGGTTGCCGCTGCCGGTAGCGAAGCTCGCCTAAAGTATGAGAATACCATCGCGGGTTTGGCCAACTACGCAAAAAATTATGGCTCGATGATCACTTCGTATCGGAAAGGGTCTTTGTTGCAAGATAAGCAGACCCTAGAGCGTAATGTCTTGGCATGGATAGAGAGTGACGAGACGCGCAGGCAGCGCTTCGGGATGGCCTATACTCACTTGGAACATTTGCTTACCGAGGAGCTCCAGCACCAAGAGCGCGATTTGCTGCTGGCATACATGGGCCGCACCAATCTGTGGTCGGTCGCCACCCGCTTACTGAAATTGGCGCACGAGCGCGAAAAGCCCGATTTAGAGCGTGATTCGGGTTATCAAGAACGCGATATGGCGCGATTTGCCCAAGGGCTTCAAAGTCTGGATCGCCGCTACGATGCCGATGTAGACGTGGCTGTATTGCTGCACTTTTTCAGCCTTTATCAGGGTTTGCCGGCCGCGGAGCGAGTCGGCGAACTGGACGAATTTTTTGGCTTGAATGATCGGCAAGACCTGGGAGCTTTGCAGACAAAACTGCAGTCCATGCACGCCCGAACTGATCTCGATGAAGCAGCGGTGCGCTTGCAGTGGATGGAGGCCAGCCTAGCAGAGTTTGAGTCCTCGAATGACCCTTACATTCAATTTGCGCGAGCGCTTTGGTCCTATAACCATCAAATTGAACAAAAGAACAAGGCGCTCGCCGGCGAGTTGCTTAAAGCACGTCCATTGTGGATGCAAGCGATACTGGCTTACAAGGAAAGCGTGGGAGAGCCCGTCTACGCCGACGCGAACAGCTCGCTTCGTATTACCTACGGTACAGTCACAGGGTATTCGCCCCAAGATGGCCTGATCGCTGTACCTTTCACGACGGCCGAGGGTATGTTGGCTAAGTACGTTCCTGGCGATGATGAGTTTGATTTACCTGAGCCCTTGCGTCGTGCAATCGCAGCGCGAGATTATTACGAGTACTCGGACCGAACGCTTGGCTCAATCGCCATTAATTATCTGACGACGGTGGATATTACCGGTGGTAACAGCGGGTCACCCACCTTGAACTCGAGAGCAGAGTTCGTGGGTTTGGCCTTTGACTCTGTGTACGAATCGGTGATTGGAGACTGGAGCTACGACCCTAACATGAATCGTACGATCCACGTGTCTAGTCCCTATATGCTTTGGACGATGAAGTACATCGATGGTGCGGCGCACCTGCTAGACGAAATGACCTTGGTCAATAATCCAGAGTGATTTTAGCCGGATAGGACTAAAGCCCTGAGGGGCTTTTTTTTTGAAAAAAAAGCTAAGCATGCTTATAATGTGCCTATGCCTAGATCTACCGTAAATTTTGTACCGTCAAGCTTGGGCTTTTTGCTCAATGACATCTCGCGTACGTTTCGTCGTCATTTTGATGTCAAGATGGCCGAGTATGGTTTGACGCAGGCGCAGTGGCGCGCGCTTCTTATCATGGCAACGCGCGAAGGTTGCACTCAGCGTGAGCTGGCGGACGCTTTAGATGTTCAGCCCATCAGTATCGCGCGCTTGCTAGATCGAATGGTCAAGGGGGGATGGGTCAAGCGTGAGCCTTGTCCAAATGACCGTCGAGCCCACCGCTTGTACTTGACTTCGCAGTGTGACCCGATTCTTGAAGTGGCTAAGGCGGCGTCGCAGGAAATTTTGGGTCGAGCCTATCAGGGCATATCAGATGCAGAGTTGGCTCAGCTGCTTGCCACGCTTGAGCGCATCAAAAACAATTTGGACCAAACGAGTTAGGGGGTAGCGTGTCGAGAGGTAAAAAACAGGGAGCTATGGTGGGTGCGATTGCGATCGCCTTCTCAGTCATTGGCTTTTTGTATTACCAGCAAGCCGACGTGTTGAGCACGGATAACGCGTACGTAAAGTCACAGCATGTGTACGTCAATGCTCAAGTCAGTGGGGCCATTGTTGACGTTAAGGCTGAGCAGCATCAAATGCTTCACGCCGGCGACATTATTTTCGTTGTTGATCCTGCACCTTATGAGTTAAGAGCGCAGCAAATTGAGGCCGAGCAACGTGCCTTTGCTATCGATATTACGCGCAAAAAAAGTGCCTTGAATGAGCTCGAGGCGCAAAAAGCGCTGCTGCTGGAGGACCTACGCTATGCCCGAGAAGAGTGGCAGCGTGAGAAAGATCTGACGGCTAAAGGACTCAATGCCGAGCACGACTTGGCGGTCAAACACCACGACCTGCAGCGTGCCGAGCGAGCCATTACCGTGATTGAAGCTGACATTGCGACCGCCTTATCGGAGCTCTTGGGTCAGGCCGATTTGGCGGTCGAAGATCACCCGACGTACAAAGCGCTGCAAAGCCAGCTCGATCAGGCCAAGCGCGACGTTGCAAATACCGTTGTGCGCTCACCGATTAGTGGGATGTTAATTGAGAAGCCAGTATTGGGAACGCACGCCGAACGCGGTCGCCCCATTACGTCGGTGGTAGACATCAACAATCTGTGGGTAGAGGCCAATTTCTTAGAGACGGACGTCGCGCGTTTAACACCTGGCTTACTCGCGGAAGTTCATATCGACACGTATCCTGACAAAGTTTGGAAGGGGCGGGTCGCAAGCCTCAGCCCAGCGACGGGTGCTGAGTTTGCAATTTTACCGCCGCAAAACGCTACCGGTAACTGGGTGAAAATTACGCAGCGAATTCCTGTGCGTGTCGAGTTGGAATCGTCACACGCCGGCACCGTGTTAAGGAAGGGAATGACGGCTGAGGTTGTTGTGTTTCCCTCTCAGCAAAAATAGCCAACAGAATGATCGATAAGCCGCTGGTCGAAGTCTCTCCCGGTATTCGAACCTGGAATGTGGTTCTGTCGTCCATGGCAGTGTTGTTGATTACACTGGACACAACCATCGCAAATATCGCACTGCCGCGCATCCAGAATGACCTTAACTTGACGAATAGTCAGCTGGGTTGGATCTTAACCTCTTATATCCTGTTTAACGCCATTTTTATGCCGCTTACCGGCTTTTTGGCCGATCGTTTTGGTAAGAGAGAAGTTCTGATTGCGTCGGTCATAGGATTTGTCTTTACCAGCTTTCTGTGCGGAATCTCTCAGAATTTGGAGCAGTTAGTCATCGCGAGAGCCCTGCAAGGGGCTAGCGGTGCGTTTTTGATGCCGGTGACGCAATCGATACTGCTCGATATCCATACCAAGGCAACCTACGCAAAGGCGATTGGTATTTGGAGCATGGGCATCATTATTGGGCCAATTTTGGGCCCAACAATAGGCGGCTATTTGACCGAGATGCTGTCTTGGCACTGGGTGTTTCTGATTAATTTTCCTATTGGTATCGTTTTGGTAATTGGCCTGTTCATTGTATCGCCGCACTGCCCTAAGAATCCTGACCGTCGTATTGATTTGAAGGGTTTCTTGTATCTGGGGCTCGCGATTGGATTATTGCAATTGATGATTGATCGAGGCGAGGGCGAAGACTGGTTCGATTCATGGGAAATTCGACTAGAAGCGATATTCTCGGTTATGTTCTTCTGTATCTTTTTGATACACACGGTGGGGCGCAAGCATCCGTTTATTCAGTTGGGATGCTTTAAAGATGCGAACTTCTTAGCGGGTCTAGTTTTTGCGTCGGTCACCAGTATCGTGATTTATGGGACCTCGGCCATTCTTCCGGGCTATTTGCAGGGGGTGATGCGCTACCCCGTTATTGATGCAGGTTTGCTGATGATGCCTCGGGGGTTAGGTATGTTCTTTGCCTTGATGATATTGAGTCGTCTGCCTGTTGCTCAAAACCCGCGGCCCTACATTGCGTTTGGTTTTATGCTTCAAGCACTGTCTCTGTGGTTAATGACCAACTTCAATGTGCACATAGATTCTTCGTATATTGCTTGGAGCACCGTATTACAGGGCATTGGCACTTCGTTTGTGTTCATGCCGACTAATGTGTTGATGTATTTAACCTTGGAACCTAAATATCAGACCGATGCCGCGAGCTCTGGCGGTTTAATTAGAAACTTGGTGGGCGGTTTTGCTATCTCTGGAGTTTTTGCTGTCTTTACGCGCGATAATCAATTTTTTCATGCGCATTTGGTTGAGGCGATTACGCCCACGACATTTGTTGCGGGTTGGCCCGCCCTGCTGCCGCTTGATTCCGTACAGGGCGCTTGGGTGTTAAATATGGAAATTACACGCCAGGCTGCGATGCAATCTTATTTGAACATTTTCACGGCAATGCAATGGATGTCGATCGTCATTGCCGCACTGTTAATTTTGACTCGTCCGAAGCGGTCAAGGGCACAGGCGCTTGCCGCCTAATCACCAGCGCCGCTTTTCGAACTTCTCTTCGCGTTTTTCTGTTTGCCGAACAACAATGAAATAGACGATGCCTACCGCGAGACCGCCTAAGATTAGCCAGTCAATCATGTGTTGTTCGCCGTAATTTTTACGGCGGTGCCGTAGGCCATAATTTCTACCGCCGCTTGCGACACCATCGAGGTGGTAAAACGAAACCCAATCACCGCATCGGCGTTGAGCGACTTGGCATCTTCAAGCATACGGAAGATCGCTTCTTCTCGGCCTTCAGCCAGCAGTTCGGTGTAGCCTTTGATTTCGCCGCCCACAATGTTTTTTAAGGCCGCGGTAATATCGCGGCCTATGTGCTTGGCTCGAACGGTTGATCCTCTGGCAACACCGAGCACCGAGTCGATTTGGTAGCCCGGCAAGTGATCAATGGTGGTAACGATGGGATTAGACATGCGATCTCCTAAAGTAAACGATAGGCCATGCAGATCAGCGCACCCAGTGAGATCCCCCAAATGATAGAGCGAACGTATTTAATGTTAAATACGTAGCAGGGGAGGTAGGCAACGCGCGACACTAACCACATCCAAGCGACCGTTTCTAGCGGCGCGTTTTGAATATGCGACATAATTGCCAAGGCCAAGAAGGGTGCCAAGCTTTCTTGAAGGTTGTTGCCGGCTCTTTGAATGCGACCCTGTATTACTGAAAGATCAAGGGGTTCATCGCGGCTAGAGAGCATCCAGTCGAGCTTTTCTAGGCGGGTACTAGCTGGTAAAAGCCAAAGTTGAAACAACGCGAGTGCTAGAGCGTAGATAATGATTTCGATCATGTTATGTCCTTATTATTGTTATGTCATAAGTGACGTTAGTGACAATTTAACCTGTAAAGAATCTCCACACAATGGGGGTCCAAATCACAAGCCAAATAATCAACGAGAAGGTAACGGCGAGAGACCCCAAATCTTTGGCTAAGCCCGATAGTTGGTGATAGTCGCTGCTGATTCGATCAATTGTTGCCTCAACTGCGGTGTTTAAGGTTTCAACCACCAGGACGAATAAGGTAGCAACAATCATCAGGCTGATTTCACTGGCCGTTGCGCCGATAAAAAAAGACCCGGGAATGAGGATAAGCGCCAAAACGAATTCCAGTTGAAACGCTTCTTCGTGCTTTAACAACCAAGCTAGACCTTTTCCTGAATTTACGATCGTAAATAGTAGACGTGCTAAGCCGGTGCGCTTTATGACTTTAGGTTCGCTCATCGCTGCTTCCGCTAGATAGAAAAAGTCGGGACACTATATGTACTATTCGTTACGACTTTCTTAAGTCTTATTTAATCGTTCAGGATCGCCACCGCTCTAGTCCAGCCAGCAGATGCCGCCCGGATTTTGAAAGGAAAGCACGAAACCATAAATCCACTGCTGGGTAGCGACTCGAGGTTGTGCAGTTTTTCGAGATGGCAGTAACCCGTGTGGCGCCCAGCTTTGTGACCTTCCCAAATGATGCTGGGATCTTGAGTCTCGTTAAAGCGTTGAGCGGTGTGCACGAAGGGTGCGTCCCAGCTCCAGCCATCGGTCCCAGTCACGCGAATACCTCTATCCAGCAGATAGCGGGTTGCCTCGTAACCCATGCCACAACCGCTCGACACATAATCGTCATGGCCGTAGCGCGACCCTGCACGAGTATTCACCAGCACAATTTCCAAGGGGGACAGCGTGTGATTGATGCGTGCAAGTTCGGCTTCGATTTCATCGGCGGTCACCACGTGCCCATCGGGTAGATGGCGGAAGTCCAATTTTACCCCGGGTTGAAAACACCACTCTAAAGGCACTTCATCGATAGTCCAAGCGCGCTCCCCTTGGTTCATGGTGCTGGCAAAATGATAGGGCGCGTCGAGGTGGGTGCCATTGTGGGTATTGAGGTTGATTTGTTCGATCGCCCAGCCTTCAGCATCGGGTAGATCTTCGGGCGCAAGCCCCGGGAAGATGTTGGCAATATCTTGAGCAGAATCAGAGTGCTTGATGTACTGGATTTGCGGCTGATGTCCGGGTGGATCAGAGATGACGTCGTTTTCTAGATATATGGATAAGTCGACGATTTTCTGGCCCATGGTCTGCTCCCGTTATTCTGATTCGCGGATTTGCTGGAGAGTCTGCAGAATACCATCACAGCCGTTCTCCAGCATAGTAATCACCGTATCAAAGCCTTCAGTCCCTCCGTAATAAGGGTCGGGCACGTCTTTGGGCGCTCCGTGGGGTAAAAAGTCGGAGAATAAACGCAGCTTAGCTGAATCGGAGTAGTGTCGAGCCAGCGACTGCAGGTTGGCAAGGTTGTTGTGATCCATTGCAATAATAAGATCATGCTCATCGAAATCGGCTTGCGCGAATTGGCGCGCGCATCCTTGATGGCTGTGGCCATGTGCTTTAAGGCGATCTTGCATGCGTTGGTCAGGGGGCTTGCCAATATGGTAGGACGCGGTGCCACATGAGTCGATGTGCACGCCAAAAGGCAGCCTTTCGCGGTCGATAAAGTCACGGAATATGTTTTCTGCCGCGGGTGAGCGGCAGATGTTGCCCAAGCATACGAATAAAACCTTGATCTCAGACATCGTCAGTCTCGCACCAAAAAATGCTGAGTGTAGCGGCGGTAAGACGCGCTGCCTAGTTTAGTCGTGTTAACGCCGGCTTGCGGAATCGTTGCATCGTAAGGCTGCAGGGGATACTCAATGTAGACGCCTATTTCGACGAGAAAATTTTCTAAATAAAGTCGTTTTCTCCCTCTGTGGGGTATACTATGGCATTGTATTTTTACGCGTTTGCATAGCTGCTAATGATTCAGGTCCGCAAAGTCACCATCGATAATTTAAAGATTGGGATGTATGTCTCGAGTCTTGATAGGCCGTGGCTCGAGACTCCCTTTGCATTGCAGGGCTTTTTGCTCAAGTCACAGCGCGATATCGATAAAATCAGCAAGTTCTGTGAATTTGTCTATGTGGATTTTGAAAAAAGCGAAGTGGCCCAGCCCGCCATAAAAAAACGAGGGGTGCCCGTGTCGCGACCCCGTAAAACTCGGCAGGAGCTATTTCCGAATCGAAGTTTGAGTGATTACCGCGATGCTGGACAGTTCGGCGATGAATATCCAAAAGCTCGGCAAGCAATCAGTACCTTAACTACGGGTGTCACCAATATTTTCGAAAGCGTTAGCAAGGGCAGTGGTTTAGATGTTGTTAAGGTAAAACGTTCCGTAGAGCCCATGGTTGAGAGCATCACGCGCAATCCCGATGCGTGTATTTGGCTCGCGCGGATGAAGCAAGCCGACACCTATACCTATCAACACTCGATCGGTTGTTCGATCTGGGCAGTGGCACTGGGTCGACAGCTGGGTTTGCCTAAGCCTGATTTGCGCTCCTTAGCGATCGGTGGCTTGTTGTTTGATGTGGGCAAATTACAGGTCGATAAAGAACTTATTGATGCCAAGCGAAAACTCAACGATCAAGAATTTCAGATGGTACAAAACCATGTGAATTTGGGTTTAGAGGCCGTTAAAAAAAGCGGCCTGATGAATAAAGATGTGCTCGAGATGATCGAGTATCACCATGAGCGCCACGATGGTTCGGGTTACCCGAAAGGCCTGAAAGGCGATCAGATACCCATCTTCGCCCGGATCGCGGCTATTGTGGATTGTTATGATGCGATCACCAGTCACCGCAGCTACGCCAAAGCGTTACCGCCCTCGATGGCAATCAAAATGTTGTACGAGTGGCGAGATATCGATTTTCAAGCTGAGTTGGTTGAGGAATTCATCCAAGCGGTGGGGATTTATCCCGCCGGCACCTTAGTCGAATTATCGTCAGGTCAGGTTGGGGTGGTGCTGTCGGAGTACCGCACTCGACGTTTGCGTCCGAAAGTTATGATTCTGTTGGACGCTAACAAAAAGCCCGTCATGGATGTCTGTACCATTAATCTACTCGAAGTGAGTCATACGGAAGACGGGTTGCCACTCGACATAGTGAATTCCCTTGAGCCCGATGCCTATGGCATTGATATGGCGGGAATACAGCTGTAGCTATGTCTTCCTCGGTCGCATCGATAGAGCGAGACCGGTTTTTAGCTGCGCTTGATCTTGCGGTAAAAGAGGGTAAGCGCAACAACGACAATATTGGTTTGTTACTCATTGATTTAAGTAACCTCGGTCGCATCAATCATTCCTATGGCTTTGATCGGGGTGACGTGGTTTTGAAAGAGGCCAAACAAGCTTTATTGGGCGTCACGAAGTTGCCCGATACCGTCTTTCGGATTGGTGGTCGTCAGTTTGCGTACATACTGCCGGGCTTGAACAATCCCGCTTTTATCGCTCTGGCGATGAATCGGGTGCAAACAGTTTTGGAAGACGCGCTGATGCTGGGTGATGGGGTGCTCCCCATTATCGTAAAACAGGGCGTTTCAGTGAATAAAGGTTGTTTGCTGCCGCCTATGGATATGTTAGCCGCGGCAGAGATTTCACTGTCTGCTGCGAAACAGGGTAAAGAGCGCAGTCTCGAGGATTTGCTGGGAACCGAGTTGCCCTCTGAGCAGGATATCGAACTTGAACGACTGTTTTACGAAAGCCTGCACAATAATGCGTTTCAGCTGTATTACCAGCCAAAGATTAATCTGCACACGGGGCGTCCAGACGCCGCTGAGGCGCTGTTGCGTTGGCAGTTAGAGGATGGCACCTTTATTTCACCCGAGTACGCCGTGAATTTGGCTGAAACCTCTGGGCGTGGCTATGCCTTGGCAAAATGGGTGATTCATCGGGCAATGCGTCAGGCCAAGGAATGGCAATCAATAATGGATGTGCAGCTGGCAGTGAATATCCAAGCCAGTTTGGTAGCCAACCCCGACTTGCACGGCTTAGTGAAGGATTCTCTGGCCATTTGGGGTGTCGGCTCGGACAAATTTGCCCTAGAAATTACTGAGGGTGGATTTATCGAAGACAAGGAGTCCGGATTTAACAACCTACTTAAGTTGCGCGAGCTGGGTACGACCTTGTCGATTGATGACTTCGGGACGGGTTATTCGTCGCTCTCTTATTTTAAACACATCCCAGCGGATGAGTTAAAAATCGATAAGTCGTTCATCGATCACCTGATTGACGGTGGGCACGACTTAGAGCTCGTTAAGATTATGATCTATATCGCGCATCAGTTTGGTTTGACAGTGGTTGCTGAGGGTGTGGAGGACCGAGCGACCTGCGAACTACTTAAGGCCTTGGGTTGTGATTACATTCAGGGGTATTATTTTTCTAAGCCTTTGCCCGTTGATGTTTTCGAGGCGTGGATGCGCGATAATGGCCAGAGATCTTTGATATAAAAGCCCGTTAAGGGCGGATGGACACACCATGAGCCCTATCGACTTTGTCGACCCCCAGCACCACTTCAGTGACGACGAGCGTCAAAGGCTTGATCGGATAGAAGCCGAACTAGAGCGAGGTATCAGCGAGCTGCAATCGATTGGTCCAGCCGTGACAGTATTTGGTTCGGCGCGCTCATCAATGCAGTCGTGGGAATACACGAGCGCTTATCTCCTAGGTAAAGCCCTAGCGCAGCGCGGTGTTGGAGTGATCACTGGAGGCGGCCCCGGTGTGATGGAGGCCGCCAATCGTGGTGCACTTGAGGCCGGCGGCTTGAGCGTCGGTTTAAATATTAGCCTGCCCAAAGAACAACAACCTAATCCGTATCTGAGTATGGGTCTTGAGTTCCGGTATTTTTTTACTCGAAAGTTTTTATTGATTCGTTACTCGCTGGGCTTTGTGGCCTTCCCCGGTGGCTTCGGTACAACCGACGAACTGTTTGAATTATTGACACTGATGCAAACGGGGAAACTCGACAAGCGCCCGATCATATTGGTTGGTACCGAATTTTTTTCACCACTGCTGGATTTTTTGCGTCAGCACATGTTGCGGCAGAACTACATCGAGCCTTTGGATCTCGATTTACTGACATTGACGGATGACCTTGACGCTGCGATCGATGCCTTGTTTTGCTGCACGCGTTTTGCTCAAGCCGTCAGTGATAATCGATAAAGGCCCGTCACGACTTGCAATCTGATGGCCAAGAGGTTGCAATGGGCATAAAAAAGGGAAGCACTATGAGTCTAACCAACAGAATTTTACTGGCGATGGTACTTGGGATCACCACCGGTTCTTTGTTGAATCTAGTATTGAATGCTAATGTCTTGCCCGAGAGCGTGGGTGGGGCCGTGCAAAGTTATTTGGTTGATGGCCTGTTTGATGTTCTGGGACGAATCTTTGTCGCTTCCTTAAAGCTTTTGGTGGTTCCATTGGTGTTGGTGTCGCTGATTTGTGGAGCGAGTGCTTTGGGCGACAGTGCCCGCATGGGGCCGATCGCAGGTAAAACCATCGCTTTTTATTTATTCACCACCGGGTTAGCGGTGACGATCGCCCTAGTCGTTGCCACTATCGTTGCACCGGGTGAGGGCATGAATTTACAAACGGGTGCCGAGTTTGTACCCAAGCCCGCGCCCCCATTGACGGATGTGATTGTGAATATTTTTCCAACCAACCCCGTCAAAGCAATGGCCGAAGCGAACATGCTACAGATTATCGTATTTGCTTTGCTGTTCGGTTATGCCATGTCTCACGCCGGTGAACCGGGCCGCCGTTTGGCAGGATTCTTCCGCGATGCCGAAGCCGTCGTCATGCGCATGGTGGCGATTTTGATGGAGGTTGCCCCATACGGTGTATTTGCTTTGCTGAGCAAGCTGTTTGCAGGTATGGGCGCATCGGCAATTTTGGATTTGGCGGGCTATTTCTTCACGCTGGCGGCCCTATTGGTATTTCATGGTTTGGTGATCTACCCAACGCTGTTGCGGTTGCTCTCTGGTCTATCGCCAGTCACACTATTACAAAAGATGCGGCCTGTTTGGGCCTTCGCTTTTAGCACCTCATCTTCCGGTGCGACAATCCCTGTGACGCTCCGAACCGTGGAACACCGCTTGGGCGTGCACAATTCAGTAGCAGGTTTTACGGTGCCACTCGGTGCCACCATCAACATGGACGGCACTGCCATTATGCAGGGGGTGGCCACCATTTTTATTGCGCAAGTGTATGGTATCGATTTGTCGATAGCGACTCTGTTTGGGGTGGTTGTCACTGCAATTCTTGCCTCGATTGGGACTGCCGGCGTACCGGGTGTAGGTCTGATTACACTGGCCTTGGTGCTCGAACAGGCGAGTCTTCCCGTTGAGGGTATTGCTCTGATCATTGGCGTTGACCGTTTGTTAGATATGATCAGGACCGTCATTAACGTGACCGGTGATGCTGTAGCGAGTGTCGTTGTGGCAAAATCAGAGGGTCAACTGGATTGTGAAATCTATCAGGCCTCTTCAGATTTACTTGAGGCGCGCGAGGCGTAGCGCGAACAATAAGGTTAGCTATTATGTCCATAAAAGTTTCGGTGGTTCCGGTCACCCCTTATCAACAAAACTGCTCGATCATTCAGTGCCAGGCCACGGGTAAAGCGGCTGTTGTTGACCCCGGTGGTGACATCGATCGTATTTTGTCGGCGGCCGAGCAAATGGGCGCCACCATTGAAAAAATTATCTTAACCCATGGGCATTTGGATCATTGTGGCGTGTCTGCCGAGCTGCGAGACAAACTCGAAGTGCCTATCGAGGGCCCAGAAGCCGCCGATAAGTTCTGGATTGATCAATTGCCCCAATATTGCAAAATGGCGGGCTTCCCACACGCTGAGGCGTTCACGCCTGATCGTTGGTTACACGATGGCGACACGGTAACAGTGGGTGAGGTCGAGCTGCAGGTTATTCACTGTCCGGGGCACACACCAGGACATGTGGTGTTCGTGAGTGACGATAATCGTATTGCTTGGGTGGGTGACGTGATTTTCCAGGGCTCGATCGGTCGAACCGACTTTCCCATGAGCAAGCACGATGACCTTATTCACTCTATCCGAGATAAGTTATTTCCTCTGGGCGATGACATTACCTTCGTACCGGGTCACGGGCCCACGTCCACCTTCGGACAAGAGCGTCAGACTAACCCCTTCGTAGCCGATTCGCGTTACGGGTAAGCATTGTGTCGGATAAGCCTACTTTTGATGTGCCGGATGTTGATTTGGCAAGCTTGAACAAGGTCGAGCGCGAGCAACTTCTGCAAGCTGAGTTTTTAAAACAAACGGCAAAGATACCTTGGCGCGAGATGCAAACCTATTACGCTCGCGGTAATGTCATTGTGGTGTCTGCAGAGCTCGATTTAATTGCTGTGGCTGTGCAGTTGGGTTTGGATAATTCGGCTCAGTTTGCGGCTTGGATACAGCAAGGGCTCATAGCGCCTGCAACCGACGAACAAGCTCTGGCTTGGTACGAAAATGATCAAATGCTTTGGGTGACTGTCGCTGCCCCCTGGGTTTTAGCGCAGCACAAAGACTAGTCTTATTTGATCGGCGCGAATCGGCCTTCAAATACGGTGCCTAGTACCTCGATATCTTTCAGGCCTTGTGCGCCTACCTCGTAGGGGTCTTGCGCTAGAACGGTAAAGTCGGCTTTTTTACCGACGGCGATGCTACCGATTTCGGCCTCCATTCCGACGGCCCAAGCGGCATCAATTGTGATGGCTTTAAGTGCCGCATCCAGCGATACGCGTTCATTCTGCCCCGTCAGGTTCCCATTAATGGTTTGCCGATTACTGGCGTTCCAAGCCAGTGTTAAGGGCTTAAGTGGTGCCATCGGCGTATCGGAATGCAGAGTGAAGGGGACGCCGAGTTGTTCCAATGTGCCCAAGCGCACCATTTGTTCGGCACGCGATGGTCCGATTTCGTGCTGGCCATAACTGTCAGATAAGATGTAATGGTAGTAGGGGTTAGCCGAGACGATCACATCTAAGGCTTTGATGCGTCTAGCTTGATCGGGGGTGGCGTAGGCAAAATGCTCGATCGCAAAGCGGTGGTCTCGTCGCGGGTGGAGGGTAAGCAAATTTTCCACCAAGTTCAGGGTGCGTTCGGTCGCAGCGTCGCCATTAGAATGGGCGTGAAGTTGAAAGCCGGCGCGCCAAAAAGTCTCGGCGTATTGTTTGAGTGCCGGTTCGGGTATGAGCCAAACACCTTCATGTCCATCTAAATAGCCCGGCGCTTTAAACTGCGCCAGCGCCGAAAAAATGGCGCCATCAACCATAAGCTTGAAATGGTCTCGCACAGAGACTTGTCCGGTGTAAGTTTGCTGCCATTGTTTGACTTGCTCAAGCGCCTGTTCGGGTGTTTTGCCCGCCTGTATAAACTTAGAAATGATGGGTGTCATGACCAGTCGCAAAGGGGCCTTGGTTTGCTGCACGACTCCGCTCAGTAACTGCAGTTCGATTTCTGGGTCACTGGAAACACCCAAGCCCATGTCAACGGCGGTGGTGACGCCACCCTGATGCGCCATTTCCAAGAAGTTTTGGGTGCCACGTATGTAGTTTTGCGGTTCGATCAAATAGCCCATATTGCGAAATATCGCGAACAGGCCGTTTTCCCAGAAATGGCCCTCATCCCAGTTGGCTTCGCCGTGTGCGGCCTCGGCCTGGGCTTGAGTAATACCAAAGTAAGTCAGTGCCGCGGTGTTGAAGATGACTTCATGGAAGGACCGCTGCCAAATAAAGACGGGGCGCTCGCCAAACCATGCGTCGAGCTCAGCGCGGCGAACATTACCGTGCCACAGTTCATGATAGCCCCAGGCGCCAAAGGGTTTGGATTTATCAGCGTGATTGGCCTCCAGCGCGATGAGCTTGTCTTTGTAATCTTCGGGCGTGAGCGCCCCTGGAAATTCGCCTGTAGGTAAGCTCCAATCGTCCGGCGCCAAAAAGGGTAATTGCGTTAGTATCGCGGGTAAGCTCGGGTGCACGTGAGGGTCAATAAAGCCCGGCATGACGACCGCATTTTTCAATTGGCGGTCAACTGCTCCGCCAAAACGTTCGACCCATGGCAGTAGATTCGCCTCGGTACCAACACCAACAATCAGACCGTTTTGGACCGCAACAGCGGTGGCCCGAGGTTGTGATGGGTCCATGGTCACAAATGACTTGGCGGTATAGATCGTGACTTCAGACGCATAGCTTGTCATTGAGATAAACAGCGCAAAAGTCGCGGTCATTAATGTTTTCATGTTATTGCACCAATGAGTTTGAGAGCGTCGTCAGTCGTTTGCCGGCGGCGACAGACGATTGGATAGTACCATCAACCACCGCCACTTGGCCGTTAATAATAACCCAGTGAATGCCAGAGGGAGCTTCGTAGGGTGTGCCGTAATCGGCACGGGCTGCCACCGTATCCGGGTCGAAGATCACGATGTCGGCGTCCATGCCTAGCTGTATTCGGCCTTTGCGTTTAAAGGCTGGCGCAAAGGGTTCGAGCCATTGCGCTTGCTTAAGGCTCATGCGCGATAATGCATCGGATAAAGTCAGAATACCCTGCTCGCGCACATAGCGACCCAAAACCAACGAGAAAGTACCTGCAATATTGGGGTTGCTGAATTGCTCAGGCGTAAAAGCGGGCAGGGCATCGGTTGATATCATCATGTCTGGCCACCGTAGCGCTGTGTGCAACCAAGGCTCTTTTACATAGTGGTGATTAACGGCACCGGTGGGTTCGTGCGTCGCATAATGGCTCCATGACTCTTGAGTCAGCCATTCGCCGGTTGCGACCCACTGCACGTCTTCGTAGGTAATATCGAATATGGCCTGCCAGTCGCGTTTGCGGAACACGTCGGCGGCGATAGAGGTGCCACCGGCTAGGTAGCTCAGCGTCTCGGTGGTGACGCGAACGCCATCAGCGCGGGCTTGTTCAATAGTTTTTAGCCAGTCGCCTACCGAACCCATGGCATTGTGCGTAATGTGGCAAATAAAGACTGCGGCACCGGTCGTTTTGGCCAGCGCCAAAATTTCATTTAAGCCGGTGGGGTCGCCGGGGAGATTGCGTCGAACGTGTGTGAACACAGGAACATCGTGATCGGCGGCGACCTCAAAAATCATTCGTAGCTCTTTGTCGCTGACAGCATCGCGCATGTAGTCAAGCAGCAACCCTATGCCTAAGCCCCCCTGTTTTATGCCTTGATTTAAATGCTGGCGAATTTCCTCGACTTGTGTATCTGTCGCCACTTGCTCAAAGGCGGCGGAGCTCATACTGGCAAAAGTATTTTTGTGAAAATAGTAGGGTTGGTACTTATTTTCGATAACTTGAATTCTCGCCGCGTAATGCCCAACCGAGGCCCCAAAGTTCATAATGGGATTATCTTTGATCGCATCACCGTATTCGTAGACGGGGTAGGCGCCAGCTTCGGTGTCGAGCGCAGTAGTAATGCCATCTAGAATGTTGAGTCGCATACCGAAAGGTGTGGGAGTGTGGGAGTGGATGTCGATAAATCCGGGCGCCACAACGCGACCTTCAGCATTGATGACTTGCTCGGCTTTTAGCGAGTCGGTCGTCAGGGCGACGATACGGCCATTCCGGATACCCACATTCATTACTTTGTCGGTCTGTGTTTCCGGGTCGATGACACGGCCGCCCAGAATGGCCAGGTCTAAAGCCTGCGTGTTAGCAGCCGCCAAAGTCAATGGCAACAAAATAGTGGTAAAAAAAGAGCGCATAGTTTTCTCGTTGTTGTTATGTGGCGAGCGTTTGCCAGTTCATCTTAGCGGATAATCTTAATCCAATCACCGACTCGCGGCTCACCGCTGGGGTACAGCCCGTTGATCAAGCGTAATTGGTTTTCCGCGTCGGGAATATCAATTTGTGCCGCAAGTGACGCCATCGTCGCGCCCCGAGGGAATTGGATGAACTCGATGAATTGACCGTCTCCCACTGCTTTTTCGGTCGGATGAATCGGTCTGAAGCTCTCGATGATCGGCAAAATGAGGGAATCGCCACTGTTGAAGTCTTCGGCTTCGCCCTCGAAGCGATAGGCCAGTCCGTTGTAATAGATCACAGCCACACGTTTGCTGACACCTTGGGCACTCACGATACTGGTGTAACCCTGCAAGCCCGCCTGTTCCAGCTCTTTGCTGGCCGACAGCGTGCCACTGACCTGAGATTCTAGGAAGGCCTGTGGCGTTTGATCTTTCGGCTCGCGCGAGAGTGTCAGAGTCACGCTCATGGTGCTGGAGGTATCGCTTGCAGTAATTTTGTCGGCATTGGTACTGACATTCCAGCCTTCTGGGTGTGCAAAGGTAAACCCCAATTTGTTGTGATAGAAGCGGTTCTCCTCGCGTTTGCTCTGAATGCTCTCACCCCAAACGATTCCTTGTAAGTGATGTCGCAGAGGTTCTGATGGCTCCAGTGATAGGTTTTGTGCCTCGTCGAGCTGGCTTGCAGTCCTGATGACTTGTTGCAAACGTTTGTCGTTGCGCGGGTGGGTAGAGTACAGGCCGTGGTAAGAGCCTGTCGCTTTGACGCCGGCTTTGGCTCGTTGATATCGCTCTTGGTCTTTCAGGACGCCAATAACAGCCAACAGGGCATCGGTATCGTAGCCTGCTTTGTGCATGTAGCGCGCACCTAAACTATCAGCCTCGAGTTCCATTTCGCGGCCGTAGCCCGAGATAAGTTGTGCGCCATAGGTGTCAGCAGCACCAGCGAGGTCGCCACTGCCTGTCAGGATATAGGTGGTGACCGCCAGCACTTTGCTCGTGGTTTGAGCGGTTTTTTGGCGGGCAGAGTGGCGTGCGGTGACATGGCCAATTTCGTGCGCCATGACCCCCGCCAGTTCGTCTTCTGTGTCGAGGTAGGCAAGTAGGCCGCGGTTGACGTACACGTAGCCCCCTGGCGTGGCGTAGGCGTTAATAGCGGCGTTATCGATGACTGTGAAGGTAAATTCTAAGTCAGGCATATCACTGACAGCGACCAGTTTTTGCCCAATACGGTTGATGTATGCCTGAAGTTCGGGGTCATCGTAAAATCCCCCTTGCTCCTTCAGCTTGTCGTACATCTCTTGCCCAATTTCTCTTTCTTTGCTGGTACTGGTAAATACCACGCTGCTGCCGCCCGTAGCGGGGTTGCTTGAGCAACCTGTTATAAGAAGCGCAGCGGTTAAGGTCAGTAACGTAACAAAGTGGGACATAGTATTAATATTTAGCGGATAGGAATTGCAGTAATTGTTCGCCGATACCGTCGCAAGCGGTACCTTGTACTGGGGCGATAATAGGGATGGGTACCACAACGGCGGGCATATAAGACTGACCGCTCGTGCTGGTGTTGATACGTCCAACTTCGGCCTGGTTGCTAAAGTCCCAAATGACGGCCTCGTAGTTCGATTCATCACTCCAAGTACCAAAGCCAAAGCAGCCTGCTCCGGTTGGCCCAACGCCGCAGGTCATGGAGCCTGAGGCATCGGTGCGCTCGGTATTGCCATCAATCCAGATCATGTACTGGGTATCCAGCGCTTGGATTTTACGGGCGACCGCGGGTTGGGCAAGTAACTCGCGAATAGCACCGGGATGCATGGGCGCTGTTCTGGGTTCAAACCAGGGGTAGAGTGCGTCAAGAAACTGTGCTTCCTCGACAATATCGATACTGTCGTCTTTGCCCTGTATGTGATTTCTGACACATTGAACGAAATCGCGCTCAGTATCGTAGTTACTGGCATGACGACGACCTAATAACACCACAGAAGAGGCGCCAACGCCGGCCTCTGGAGGGTTATAGGTCATTTCATCGACCTTAGCGGTCACGCAACCTTGCAGAGTAAATAGCAGTCCCACTAAGCCAATAATTTGAGTCAGTTTGGAGGGGGTCATCGTGTGTCCTCCAGCGGAGATGTCGTAGCAGTCGAGTCCTGTATCCACGCATTTACCGCTGGCACTTTAGGATAATTTACCGCGAAGTTAGCGCCTGCGTCACGCAGGGCCACAATGGCGGCCGCCCCGACAGCATCTTGATTGCTTTGCATAAAAGCGTCGGGGGTTTTACCGTAGGCCGTCATGACCCAATCGGCAATGGGTTGACCTGTGTTGTTGGTCAGCGCCAGCTCATATTTAAGCCACAGCTCGAAGACTTTGGTGTTGGTGTGCGCGGGAATGGCGTACTGTAGATCGCTAATGGTGGGTATTAACACGGCTTGCACCTGACTGGTAGGTGCGTCGGTCGATGGCGGTTGGTCAAGATAGACCACCTTGGCAAACATGGCATTGAGGATGTTTTGCCAAAGATTGACTTGCGCGGTTCCGGTTTCCACTACCCAAGAGCGTTCGGTGTCGTTCTCAGGGTCGTCGACAAAGGTGTGGGTTTTAAATTCTTCGCTGAAATAAACACCCAGAGTCACAGGAATTGGTTCAAGCGTCGGCTGGGGGAATTGGCTCTCGACAATGACTTGGTTAGCGCCGCAGGCCGACAGTAAAAATAAGCAAAGCGCTAGGACTGCTGCCCTGAGCGATGAAACTTGCTTATCGATAGTCGTTAAGCCCAACGAATGTCCCTCCGTTTCGGTAGGTCAGTTCGCGCATCAGCGTCGCAAACCGGATACCCGTTACGTTAGTGTATGCATCTGGGGAGAATTGTACAGGGAAGCCGATGGCGTGAATGCGAACTTTTCGTGAACCGTCGGCGGCCTCGGCATTGATATTGTCGACGGTCGCAACCACCGATGCGATCGAGTCCCCGGAAAACTCATCTCCTAGAACGTATACGCTAATCTTTTTTTGTGGATCATAAAAGCCCCGAATGGCCTGTGTAATCCCCTCTACTGGACTAGAGTTGCTGAAGGGGTTCCAGGTTCGCAAGTTGTCCAAAATAATTTTGCGTCGCCCCGGTGTGTCTGGAATCCATTCACCTCGGTAGCGAGAAAACAAGTAATTTCCCATGTCATTCATCACTTGAATGCCTTTTACTTCGGGATAAATGCTTAAGGTCGCCTCCATTTCTCGTAACATCCTGGGCCAAGCGTAAGAGAACATCGAGCCGGAGGTGTCGATGACAAAAATGATGTACTCGCTATCGACGGGGATACCGGCGATTAAATTATTCTTGGCTTGGTATTGTAAACCTAACAGGCGCTGCATCTCTTCGGTCAGCCGCTGTTTAGCCTCGGCGAGTTGCTCAACGATAATACTGTCGCCCGTGCTGGCCACTTGCTCCTCTTCAAAGCGGCTGCGCAAGGCCGCGAGCTGTCCAGCTAAGCGGGCGATGCGCTCTTTGTAATCTGATAGCTGCTCTTGTTTGGCGTTTAAGTCGCGATTGAATATCGCGGTTTCGCCACGCAATTCAAACAGTTGTTTTTGTAGGGCAGCAATACGTCCCTCTAGATTGACTGTACTTTGCTCAAGAATTTGGGGCTGTACGGTTTTAGTGATCATCAGCAACAAAATCACAGCGCCAAAACCACAGCAGATTACGTCTAAAAACGATAATGAAAACCCTTCGGCTTCGCGGCGTTGTCGTTTCATTAGGGCCAATCCTTTGAAGGGCTGATAAACGAGCCCTTCGTGCCAAGCGCCAGTTGCCAGTAAAAAGCGGCTGCCATGGGGTCACCTTCCATTGGCGCTAATATGGTGTTGACTGGAACGCCCGAGGGCAGCTTTTTGATGGCTTCGCGGAACAGCTTTTCTCTTTCAGCCCCAGAGATGGTGGAGTTTCTGGGCTTCTTGTCGCCTTGGGTGGGTAAGCCGTCCGTGATAATAAAAATATTGTCAGGCCGCTGGGGCAAGTTGTTCATAGCGTCAAAAGCCACGTGGAGACTGCTTCCGCCACTGGGTAACAGTTTTGTTACTGCATCGCCTACCGACTCAAGTTGCCCCCGATTCGAAACGTCCAGCCATTGCCCTTCAGTATCTGGTAAGGCAGTTTTTGCCGCCGTGTTGAAATAGATCACTTGGTACTGTGACGATGGCGGTAGCTGGGCGGTTAGCCAACGAACCGTGTCCGTAGCTCTCCGCCACTTTGGTGCCTGCGCTTGTACCTGCTCTGACATGTTCCGTAGGCGGATAATATTAACGATGCGATGGTCCAGCATGCTGGCTGAGGCGTCGAGCAGAATTAAAATTCTGCGACCCCCTAAATTCATGCCGGTTAGGTACTGGCGGTTGCCATCGCCAACATAATCGCGGGCACTTTTACCTGCGTTTTTCTCAGCTGTGGCGCGCAGGCGTTCAACCTCGGACTCCAGTTGACTTAGCTCGCCTTTCAGGGTGTCTATCAGCGAATCTTTGCTGGCGCCGTCCTCATCAAGAGCGGCAAGCAATGTGTTGATTGCCTCTATCTCTTCGCGGATTCGATCGGCGCGACCTTCGGCCGTAACCACCTCCAATGTGACCGTATCGAGCGCGTTCTTGAGTTTAACGAGGCCTGCTTCGCCCTCGCGGATGTCCTCCTCTAGCAGGCTGACTTCTGACAAGAGATCGGCGTTGATCGCATCTGCTTCCCGCTCCATGGCGTGATCAATAATCAGAAAAACCAAAACCACTGCGCCGAAGCCACACGACATAATGTCTAGGAAGCTCAGGTTAAAGGTGGTAAAGCGGCGTCGTGCCCGGGCCATGGTTTAGCCACTTATTTCAATCAGGGTCAAAATCGACCCGTTAATGTTGAGGGTATCGCCAGCATTGAGTTTTTGTTGACGGCTTACCAGTCGTCCGTTGACGGTAATGAGTTCCGGCGCGTTGCTGCTGAGCGTGAGCACCCAGTGATCGAGAGAAGCGCTGGGGGCTTGTTTTTTCAACCACTGTTTAAGCGGTGTTGCATGGTGGTTTGACAGGCCGTAAGGAACGCTTTGCCTGGCGACTGGCGCCGTTGGGTTGTCGGTTTTTTGTTGAGCCAGTTCAAAGGGCAGGGTATCGATCAAAGTAAACGCATCACTACCGGGTGTTAGCTCAATCCAAGCATCCACGTCGTTGAAGGTCGCCTGAGTATCGACCCTTGTCGCTTGCCAGTCGCTCGGGCAAAAATGCTTGAGCTTGAAGTCGTGGTCTTCGATCAGACACTGCGCTTGCGTCGGTCCAAATCGGCTAATTGCGTCGATGATAGGTTGATAGGCAGGCCTTAACTGGTCACGGTCAAGTGCAATGGTATGACCTTGACAGTGGAAACAATACTCGGCTTCGAAGCTGGGGTTTTGTGCGAGCAAGGTGTCGATCTGATTTGATAAATTCTGTTCGTCTTTGCCGGACCGTAGGGCATCAAATCGCGCTTGCTCGATGAATATTGAATTGATGACTTGCAACAGGCGGTCGCGCAAGGCGAGCAAGCCTTGGCCTGCCACAGTCGTTGTGCGTTTGACGGTGAGCTCGCGGTCCACCACGTGCAGCTCCGTGGCTGCCAATTGGTGCAATTGCAGTTCAATATGTAACACTCTGGCTGCCGCCACCCAGGGATAGACGGTCGCAATGCTTCGGTGGATTAAACGCGTTGGGCGAATTTCTGTTGCTTGCAAAATACCCAAAAGTAGGCTCAGTTGCTCGTCAGTGTAGTGTCCGGGTACCGCAACCACGGTGTCAGCGGCTTGATGCCTTGTTAAGTGATCAATGTGTGCGTGAATTAGATCGGCACTGTGGCGAGCGTGGCCCAAGGGGGGGCTTAAAGGATCCAATGTCGGTTGCATCCAGTAGCGGTGCAGCATATCGGTTGGGGTCCGTTTCAATTGCGGCCAAGCGAGTTCACCAAAGGTATAGCTTTTGCCATTCCAGTGTGCGATGCCGGGTTGAAATTGCTTTGTATCGCTGGTGCCAAACCCTAGTTTGCAATCGTTAATGTCCAGAAGATGTAGCGTCATGTTCAGGGGGTTACCAAAAATCGGAGCAGTTTTTTGTCGGTGTAACGCTGGCACTCTAAGACCAGTCGTTCCTGTGAGTGTTGTAACTGATGCAAACAAAACATAATAATAATGCTCAAAACCAAAGCCACAAAGGTGCTGTTAAACGCTACACCAAGGCTTACGGTTACACCCGATATATCACCCTCAACTGCTTTATAGGCCTGTCCTAGGGCATCGCCAATACCACGTACTGTGCCAATAAAACCAATTGAGGGTATGGCCCATGCAATGTAGCGAACCATTGAGAGCTCTGAGTCCAGGCGATCCGCTTCAGTGTCGCATTGCTCCCGCACAGTGTCTGCTACTGCGGGTATGCTGGCCGTCGTGGCATAGCGCTGCAGGGCAGCGGCCAATGTTCTGGCGATTAAGAAATCCTGTTGGTCTTCAGATAAAGCTTCGAGTGGACGGCTATACGCGCGGGCGTCACTGGGCAATACGCTGGTGCCTTCTGGGATTGAAATTAGGCCTTTCTTGGTCAACGCGCGCTCAGCGAGATTGCGTTGTAGCTTAAAACCCATAATCGCGAGAGCCCAAAGCAGCAAAATGAAGCACGCCTCTTGCTCATAATCTCTAATGACAACATACAGACTGCGCGTTGGCGTGAAATCGCCGCTGGCGGCTTGCAGAGCCGCTTGCGCTGCTAGGTGCGCATCGGCGCTGGGTCTGACGAGGCCAACATACACGCCGTGTACGAGGATAATAGCAATCACTAGGGATAAAAGTTGGAATAAAAATTCATTGCGGGTAAGCCAATGCATGCGGTGTCCTATATATCCACTGGAAACGAGACCGAGAGATCCTCGGATACTTGCTCTGACGCTTCGTAGTCTAGTACGGTTTGTGCGCTTGGCGAAGTCTTAACGGGTTCGGGCTCAGGGCGTGTGGCGGGCGGCTCTTGCATCGTCTCTGCCGGCGTTTCAACAACAGCGGCAGGCGCTTGCCCGTCGACCTGTTCGGGGCTGGAGGGTTGCTCAGTCTGCGTTTGCGCTGCAAGGTTGATGGACGTCAAAATGACTGCACCACCCGCAAGTTGTTTCAGTCCTAAGCGATGTTTACTACTCAGCATAACGTGCCACCCTAAAACCCACATCATCGCGGCCACGCGCTCCATAATCGCGGTAGCTCAAGCGCAGTTCGCTTAATTTCGACAAAGACCAACTGCCTCCCTTGATAACATAGTTATCGCCAGCTTGTTTGCCAAGAGGGTTTGTTTCAATGTGCTCGGATTCTGTACCTATTTCGTAGACGTCATTTACCCACTCAGCGGCATTGCCGGCCAAATCAAATATACCGTAAGGGCCTGGGGTAAAACTACCAACGGGCGCAGTGGCTACATAGCCATCTTGATAGTTAGCGACAATGCGTCCGGTGACGTGGGCGCTGCTGGCATCGGCAAAATTTTCCGTATTATTGGCGGGTGGGAAGGTCTCGCCCCACAGGAATCGGCGCTCGCCAGTTGCGTTAACGCGGGTCACAAATTCCCACTCGGCTTCACTGGGGAGTCGGTAGCCTGATGCCTCCGGGTTAAAGCCGACAATAATGCCGTTTTGTTCTTTGTAAAATAGGGGTAGGCCCTCGCGACGGCTAAGCCAGTTACAAAATTGAGCAGCCTGCTGCCAGCTGACCTGCACGGCCGGTTGCGTCTGTCTGTTGAGTGAGTTACCCGCGGCTACGCCTGAGTCGTGAGTGGCCTCGAACAAGCGAAATTGAGCGTTTGTTGTCTCTTGTTTAGCCACGTAGAAGGCGCGCGTTAGTTGAACCTTGCGTTCGGTTTCATTGGCGCGACGGCCTGAATCACGCCTTGAGCTCCCCATTGTAAAGGAGCCCTTGCCCGCGGGGTCGATTAAGACTAATTCTGCGCCCGTGGGATCTTTGGCGATAGGGCGCAGGCGAGCTTTGCGCGCCGCTGCTTCAGTCATTAAGGTCGCTGTGACAGTTTGCGCGATGCCGTTTCTGGGCGTAATCACTGTGATAAAAGGCTCGTATCCCGGCTTACTGATAGCGATCTTCTGCTCGACTTGTGGTAGATCGAGTGTGGTCGGTCCCAGTCCTATCTGACGGCCGTTTGCCGTGATCACGGCATCGGTGGGGCTGACGTTAAAGGTCACGCGGCCAAGGGTTGGTTGCAACGCGAAGCTCTCTTGAGCAGAGCCTCCCGCGACAAGTTTGCGCGTGATGTCCAAGGTTCGAAAGCCTGGTTTCGTCAATAAGATGTTGTGCTCGTGCCCCGGTTCAAGTGTTAACAAGACGGGTGTAAGCCCTTTGTAGCGGCCATCGAGCATCACGGTAGCGCCGGTCGGGTCGGATTCGATTCTAAACTGACCGCTGGCTTCCTCGAGTACAATCTCGGGTAAGGTTTGTTCCGTTCCAGCACGAATTTCTAGCGTCTGTGAAGCGGACTGGTAATTTTCTTTCTCTAGCCGCAGTTCGTGTTGGCCCGCCATCATGTCAACGCTCAGAGGTGTGGTGCCAAGGCGAACATTGTCAACATAAACCTCCGCGTTTGCCGGTTCAGAGTGAATTGTGATGGCGCCCCAGTTGGGATCCAGCGCGATTGCGAACTCTTGTGTGATACCTTGCCCTAAGACCTCAAACTTTACATTTGTGTCTTGATAGCGATCGGCTTGAACGAGGGCCTCGTAGGTGCCAGGTTCGAGCTCCAGCGTGGTGTCGATAACCGGTTCGCCATCTACCTGTACAGTGGCATTGGCCGGGTTAAGATTGAAGGTGATCTTTCCGGGTAGCGCTTTCAGATCGACTTGAAGCTGTTGGCTATCGTCACGCGTTGCCGTGTAGGGGATTCGCAAAGCCTTAAAGCCCGGGGCGGCGATTTCGATGCGGTATTCTCCCGGCAAGAGTAAAAAACGATCGCCAAAGTTCACTGAAAACCCACCCTTAAGCTCTACTGTCGCCTCTTGGGTTTGATTGACAATAACGGTCAAGCTTTTTGCGGTGAGCACAAAACCTAGGGCCATCATTAAGACCACGGCCAATACGGTCAGCGCAATTTTTGCCGGCGAGAGCATGCCCGCTCGCGCTTTCGCAACCGATGGATGCGAGGCAGGTTGGAACTCGGTGGGCTTTAAATTGCGTTTGGTTTGTGCCATTAAATTTGCTCGTTGCAGGCGGCAAACACTCGAAGATCCGTGTCTTCGGGTTTGATTTCAAAATTAACAAGTATATCGCGGTAGCCGACACGCGTGCCCCGCAGCGTATATTTACCGGGGCGAAGTCGCGTTTGGTACCCTTGTGCCGTGCCGATGTTACTGTGACGAAGCAATGTCAGATGGGTTAAGCCGTCGGACTCGATCCTTACGTCCACGACACGATTGGCGTTATCGATCAGGTTTTTTAGCGTTTGAATCTGGAGAGTGAGCGCTGGGCCTGCGGGTGTGACCGTACGTGCTCGATCGAGTAAGCGCTCTGATGCGGCAGCAATGGCGCGGTCTTGCAAGCGCTCGGGGGCGTTCAAAACGGCATCGATTTCTTGATCAAGCTGCAGGCGGCTTTGCGCTAAGGGAAGACCTTGTTGTGCAAATTGGATACTGGGGTCGACGTCTAGCGCCTCTCGGTATACGTCGATGACGCCCTGCCAATCTTCCTGCTCAATCGCGATGTTTGCCTCTTGTTCGAGTCGGCGCAGTGTTGCGGTTGTTTCGGCAAGTGTCAGTGTTGCCTTGGCTTGGTTCAGTGCCTCGTTTGAACCCTTAAATGCGTTCGCCTCTTGTATCAAGCCTGCGGCAATGCCAAATTCGTTATCCGAGATCGCGGCGTAGGCTTGCCCGAGCGTTTTTTCAAACATTGCCTCTCGCCATGCTGCTTGGATTTCTGTTTGTGCAAGGTTTACAGCTTGATGTTTAGGATCTGCTTTAGCCGCCGCATCAATCGCTATTTTCGCATCGTTCCAGTTTGCTTGGCTTTGTGATTGCCGGGCACTTGCATAGAGTTGTGCAACGCTTGGCAAGGCATCGATGCGCTCAGTTAGAGTGGCGATGTGATCGTGGTTGGGCGCTAGCGCTTCGAGTAGGGCCAGTTGTTTTCGCGCTTCGAGTTCTTCGAAAGTTTCGATCGCATCGGTGGCTCGAATTGCCGACGTAGCGGCAAGCGCTGGGATACTGTCAGTCAGTTGTGTGAGTTGTGCTAAGGCGTCTGAGTAGCCTGCGATGGCACTCGCAAAATCTCGGTCGCGATAGTGCTGATCGCCTTTTTGAGCGCTAGCGAGTGCCAGTTCGTAGGGTGCTTGCCCCCACAACTCGATTTTTGCTTCCTGCAAAACTTCTTGCTGCAAGAGGATTTGCTCGAGGATGTTTTGGGCCTCTTTGCGTGCTTTTTCAAGCTGGGCTTGTTCGAAGGGCGAGAGCTCTGAGTTTTGGTTGCTCGGTTGCGAGACTACGCGGCCTGGCACTTGCACCTGTGCTAGCGTGCTTGGCGCTTGGTCTGTCTGGATAACTGCCGAACCAGTCGGGTCTACTTGGGTTGGCAGCCATACAAAAACCCCATACATTGCAACAAGGATAAGCGTGGCGATAACAATTGCCACCCAGGGTTTATTGCCCTCTTGGAGGGTGTCAGGGTGTCCCTGTTGCGCAGGGTGAAACTCGACCGGTTCAATGCGTTTTTGCATCAGCGATTGGTACCCTGTTGCGCTTCAAGTGTTTGATTCAGGCTGCCCACTTCGGATGCGTAGATGTCGTCGAGTAGTGAGCGCCACTGGGCGTATTGATCTTGGACGTTACCGGTCAGGGTAATGGTTTGATCATCGAGCTGAATCACTTGAGGGGTGATCTCGGCTTCAAGCGAGGCTCCTAATTCCTCTAAGGCTTCGACATGAATCGCTGCTTCATTGCGTTTATCAAGGCCACTTTTGACCATGTAAGCACCCCCCATAATAGCCACGTTGCCCGCGGTTCGGGTGACAGCATCATTGCCCTCGGCGGCTGCATAGATGCCGGCAAGCACCGACAAACCGCCAATCAATAGGTCGCTGGCGGCCTCTGCTCGGACCTCCTCTAAAGCCATCGCTTCCTCGTAGGTCAGTTTACGCCACTCTTGATAAGGTGCCTGCATTTGCGTGCCAAATTGCTCGTAGTAGGTTTGTAAGGTGTCGACGTATAAGTGGTCGCGCGCTCGAATTTTTCGGACACGGTCCAACATGGGGTCGCCTTCGGCGGGGAGCTTTTGAAGCCGGTAACGGCTATCTTCGTAGATGACATAGTCCTCAAAGGCTTGGCTTGCAAAGCGCTCGGCAAAGCGCATTTCCGCGACCTGCCTTACCCGCACTAAGGTATTGGGTCCGACCTTGTTGTAATGCTGCAATAGGTCATTGGCGATACGGTTGTACACGGCTTGGAAGGCGTCTTGGGTGTTTCTTGTGGTGCTCGAGTAGGCGTATCGAGACGCCTCCGCTTCATACACTCGGTGGTCGATCCAGAAGCGGTTGGTTGCGTCCACGGCGGTAATTTCAAGCGCTAAATTTTTGCCATCGGAGCGCAGTATTTTGCCGCTGATCATTAAGTCGGTCAGTTGGTCCTCAGAGGGCACAACGCGCACGGCCCCCCAAGCACCACTGTCTTGCATGGCGCTCATCAAAATTTGGGGCATGTAGCGCGCTTCTGATTGTCGCACCTCGGGAAACACAGGAATGTCACCTTTCTGCTCGATCTCTAAACCCGGGTCGAATATGGCAATGCTGACGTCTAGCAGTTGCTCGTTCGGAATGGCTGCCACAGGGGTCTGGATGGCGGGGATCTTGGTGGTTTTTACGGTTTGCGACACACAGCCACTAAGACTGATAAGTGCAGCGATAAAACACGCTGTTACCCGAACAGAGATCTTCATCCTTGGTTAATTCCTTTGTATTTGCGGTATTCTTCCCATAGTTTTTCGCGCACTGCAGGGTCGGGTTCGCGCATGGCAGCTTCCCGCAGTTGGCGTGCGACAACATCGTCGTCGTCGCCGCTGGGAATGTCGCTTGGAGGCGGGTACTTGGCGGTGGTGTTCGCAGCACTCACTTCGCCTGAGCGCATGCCACCGCCGCCGCCTTGGCTACCCATGCCGCCAGGCATGCGACCGTATGTTTGGTTTTCGGTGCTGGCGGTTTCCGAGTTTGATGGGTATGACGCGGGTGCTGACGAATCCGATTCGCGCTGTTGCGATTGGGCGTCCAAAATAATTTGATCAAACACGCCTGTTGCTCGTTCGAGTTCGGCATCGAGTACGGCGACTTTCTCACCTTGCGTCATAGGCCCTGAGGCTTGGGGTAGTTCCTGTTGACCCATGTCGCCCTTCGTATTGCTCGCGTAATCTCCGTCTGCATCGGTGTTGGCCGTTTGATCTTGGGAGCCTTGCTGGTTACCAGACGGTTCATTGGGGTTGCCGGCTTGGCCTATCTCCAGAGGCGCTTTGCGAGCACTGTTCGTAGGTTCCTCGTCCACTAAGGTGGGCAGTGCCTCGCTGCCTTGGTCGCCTATATCGACAAAACCGGGTTCGCCGCTTGGGTCGCTAGAGGCGTCGTTGGCGTTGTCGCCATTACCGGTTTTCGGTGGCGGTGGAATTGAAGCCGCTTCAGTACCGCTGCGGGTTTCAGTCCCCGCGTCTGAGCTCTTGCTTCCCTCTGTTGATGCCGTACTGGTGGACCCACTGGAGTCAGAACTTTGCGTGGATCCCGGGCTTGGTATTCCGCCGCTGGGAAGGCTAGGGCTGCTGCTTGAGCTTGAGCTTGAACTCGAACTTGAACTTGAACTTGAACTTGAACTTGAACTTGAGCTAGGCGACGGCAATGATACCGAGGGGCTTGAGGTGGATGTCGACACGCTTGTTGTGGCACATCCAGTACTCAGAGTCGCCATGCTTATCGCGCCGGCGACTAACAGGTTAGTCAGCT
>JALRFH010000042.1 GCA_023253715.1 Halieaceae bacterium | reverse complement strand
TATGAACTAGCGCCACGTATTGCGTCATAAAGTCTTCGGCCGACGCTGGTTTCACCCAGTCCATTTGGTCGCACCACGACCCATAATTGCCCTGTGTATCGGCCAAATAACGGTTGTAACCTGCCGCGTAACCTTCTATCCACTGGCGAATCCTTGGCGGTTGCTGTGCGAGCGCGGCTTTGCCTTTGGCGGGCATCCCCAGCGCCTGCATCACCATATCGCTGTAGACATTATCATTGTTGTGGCCAGGGCCTAAATGCTCCGCTGCGGTGCCTTTTGCTGTGCTCAAGGCCACCGCCATGTTGCAGATGTGGTCCTCTGCCGCAGCGTAGGCCTCACCATAGCCCAGGCTCCCGTAATCGTTAGCCCGAATATGGGGTATACCGAATTCAGTGCGGATAATTTCTGCCTCGTAGGTAAATTGGGGTACCTGAGCCTCTTGCTGACAGGCACATAGGAGCGTAAAGCATGCTGCCGTTAAACCGCTTTTGGGGGTAAAAAACGCCATGGAGAGAGTCCTTGTGTTATTGTGCTCCAACGCTACCAAATCGCGGTCGCAGTGCCTAGGGCGGAAGATAAGAAGGAGTAGAAAATGGCCATAAATAACCCTGTGTGGGTCATGGCAATTTTGTTTTCGTTAAGTGCCATTGGATTTTTAAGCGAAAAAACCCGGCTGGGCCGAAGCTTAACAAGCACAGTGGTTGTTATTTTAATGGCTATTGTCGCAGCCAATGTCGGGCTTATTCCGCACGATTCTGCCGCCTATGATTTTGTGTTTTCTTACGTTGTACCGGTCATCATCCCTCTGTTTTTGTTTAAGGCGAATCTGCGACAAATGGCGACCGAGGCTTCGCGTTTAACGGGCGCTTTTTTATTGGCGACTGTAGCAACGGTGATCGGTGTCTTGATCGCCATTACTCTTGTCGATGTCTCGCAACTTGTGGTCGGAAACCGCAGTGCGCAAGAAACTGAAGCGGCTATCGCCGGTCTGTTCGCTTCTACGTACATTGGCGGTTCGGTAAATTATGCTGCTTTGGGCGAGGTCACGGGCTTAATTCGCGAAGCGTCATTTTTTAGTGCCGCGACTGCAGTAGACAATTTGTACAGCGCCTTGTACTTGTCGGTTCTGGCCATTTTGCCGGCTTGGCGTTGGTTAGCGCAGCGATTTGCGCCTGATAGCAGCGAAGTCATTATCGATTTTGTTCCCGATAGCAAATCGGCAGTGACAGCGCAGAGCCTGACGTATTCATTGGCTTTAGCTCTAGTTATCGTCGCGTGCTCGGATGCCTTAGTGGCGTGGCTCGATTGGTCAATGTACCGCTACGCGATTATTACCATCGTCACGGTAACGATTGCCACGACTTTTCCGGCGCTTGCGACCAAATTGGAAGGGAGTTTTGAACTCGGCGTTGCTTTAAGTATGGTCTTTTTCGCGTCTATTGCCGCGGGTGCCAACGTACAAGCTGTCATTACGCTCGCTCCTATTTTGATTGTGTTTGCGGGGGTGTTGCTGCTGACACATGGTTTGAGTCTGTTGCTGCTCGGGCGTTTCTTTAAGCTGAGCTTGCCTGAGTTAATTGTTGCCTCTAATGCGGCCATTTTGGGCGCAACAACGGCGCCCGCTTTAGCAGCGGCCAAGGGTTGGCAGCATTTGATCACACCTGGCGTTTTGGTGGGGGTGTTGGGTTACGCGTTAGGTACCTTGGTGGGCACCGCCTTGTATCAATGGTTGTTATGAGCAACCTCGGCTTGCTACTCTTGCCCTTTGCTCAGTCATAAGGAATTAAAAATGAGTTTGTCTGATGTTCTAACACTTCGCAGCGGCCACACGCTTAAAAATCGGTTCATGTTGGCACCGTTGACCAACCTTCAGAGTCACACCGATGGTCGTTTAGGCGATGACGAGTTTACGTGGCTGAGCATGCGTGCACGGGGTGGTTTTGGCTTAACCATGACTTGCGCAGCATCGGTTCAGTACGCAGGTCTTGGGTTTCCCGGCCAACTTGGGGTTTACTCAGATGACCACATCGAGGGCCTTACTCGGCTCGCAGAAGCTTTAAATAAAGAGGGTAGTTTGTCTGTGGTGCAGCTGCATCATGCTGGAATGCGAACGATGGCCGATGTGGTTGGCCATGCGCCATTGTGCCCTTCGGACAACGAAGAAACGGGTGCTCGGGCAATGACTCACGAAGAAGTGAAAGCCACGATTCAAGATTTTATTGACGCAGCTGTTCGCAGTCAAAAAGCCGGCTTTGGTGGTGTGGAAGTCCACGGCGCTCACGGTTACTTGGTCGCGCAGTTTTTAAGTGCCGAAATCAATCAACGAACCGATGAATACGGTGGCTCGGTCGAAAATCGCGAGCGTTTTTTGTTCGAGATCATAGACGGTATCGCTAAAGCTTGTGGGCCTGAGTTCAGTATCGGT
>JALRFH010000241.1 GCA_023253715.1 Halieaceae bacterium | reverse complement strand
AAATAAAATCGCGCAGCGGCCCCTTCAAGGCCTGCAGATATATTTCCCTGCGATCCGATTGGCGCAGGGGGACCGCATCCCATCGGATGCCCAACCACTCCAGATCCTCATAAATCAGATCTTCCCACTCTCGTCTTACCCGAGATTGATCCAAGTCCTCGATCCGCAGGAAAAACTCGCCCCCTGCGGCACGCGCCATATCATGGGCCAATAATGCCGAATAGGCATGTCCCAAATGCAATGGTCCCGTAGGCGACGGTGCAAACCGCGTTTTAAATGTCATAAAGCTGGGTTAAAATGTGAATTATTAGCGCGCGATACACTTTGCATTTGCACTGTTTTTTGCCCAAACTTCGCGTCTTTTTTATTGGGTTTGAATAGGACTGGCTGCCGATGACTCTTCCCGCAGAAACAATCAATACGTCTGCTTTGCACAGTGAGCAACCGTGGGACTTCAACGACAGTGCCAACTTATATGGCGTGCGCGATTGGGGTGCGGATTACTTTGACATCAACGCCGCCGGCGAAGCCATTATTCGGGTGCCAAATGGTTCAGCAACGGTGGATGTTCCAATTATTGAAGTCGTTGAAGCCATGCGCTTGCGCGGCTTGGAAATGCCCGCGGTATTGCGCGTCGAAAACCTACTAGACCATCGCATCAGCGCCATCAACGAGGCCTTTGCCCACGCCATCGCTAACGCGGGCTATAACAACGAATACCGTGGCGTTTTCCCGATCAAAGTCAACCAACAGTGCCACGTGGTAGAAGAAATTGCGGACTACGGCTCGCGCTATCACCACGGTTTGGAAGCGGGCAGTAAAGCCGAGCTTATTATCGCGCTAACGCAACTGAAAGATCTTAACTCGCTCATTATCTGTAATGGCTACAAAGATCAAGAGTTCATCGAGCTCGGACTGTACGCGCGGAAAATGGGCATCAACTGCTTCTTCGTCCTGGAGACTCTGGGCGAACTCGACATCATCATCGAGCGCAGCGAAGCCTTGGGCATCGAACCCGCCATTGGAGCGCGCATCCGCTTGTCATCCATGGTTGAGGGTCATTGGAACGAAGACAGTGGCGATCGCTCTATTTTTGGTTTATCCACCGACTCGTTACTTTGCGTCGTCGATAAACTGCGTGAGCACAATATGCTGCATTGCATGCAGATGTTGCACTGCCATTTGGGCTCGCAAATTCCAAACATTCGGAATATCCGCTCGGGTGTACTGGAAGCCTGCCGTTACTACACCGGCTTAGTAGCAGAAGGCGCCGCCATGGGTTACATCGACTTAGGTGGTGGCTTAGCCGTCGATTACGAGGGTCGGCGTACCAACGAAACTCACAGCATGAACTATGGGCTCAACGAGTATTGCGCTAACATCATCGAAACCCTTCAAGAAAGTTTGGACTCCGAGGATGTTCCACACCCAGTGGTCATTACCGAATCTGGCCGTGCACTGGTAGCGTACTCGTCCATGCTACTGTTTAACATTCTGGATGTGCGCGACCACAAACCCGGAAAATTACCTGAAGAGATTCCTGACGAAGGCCATGATTTAATTCACAATTTGCGTGCGGTCTTGGATGCGGTTGAGCTCAAAAACCTACAAGAATGTTACAACGACGCTCTGTACTACCGAGACGAAGTTCGCGAGCAATTCCATCGTGGACAAGCCTCTTTGCGAGACCGCGCAAGCGCTGAAAACTTGGGGCTTGCCATTTTCGAAAAAATCTCGGCCTTGCTGCCGGCGGCCAAGCGTGTATCAGCGGAGCTGGACGATTTGCCTGCCTTATTGGCCGACATCTACTACGGAAACTTCAGTTTATTTCAATCCCTGCCCGACATTTGGGCGATTGATCAGATTTTCCCAGTGATGCCGATCCATCGGCTGAACGAAGAACCCACCCGGCAAGCAGTACTCGCCGACATAACCTGCGATTGCGACGGTAAAATTGATCACTTTTGCTACGAAGGCGATATTCATAGAACACTGCCCCTGCACCCGCTTAACAAAGAGGGCGAATACTATTTAGGCGTGTTTCTGGTAGGCGCTTACCAAGAGACTTTGGGGGATCTTCACAATCTTTTTGGTGACACCAATGTGGTCAGCGTCCACGTTAACGAAGACGGCAGTTTTGATTTTCGCCGCGAATTCCACGGCGATAGCATCGCCGACGTACTGTCTTACGTAGAGTACGAACCCAAAAATATGCTTGAACAGTTCCGTCGCAACGCGGAGCAAGCGGTACGAGACGGTCGCATTAGTGTGGCCATGCGGCAAGAAATGCTACAAGCATTTCGCGCGAGCCTATATGGCTATACTTTCTTTGAACGGTAAGGAGAACTCATATGTCAAAAGTACTTATCATTGGCGCAGGCGGTGTCGGCGCAGTTGTTGTTCACAAATGCGCGTCTCTGCCTGAAACGTTCTCTGAGATAACTCTCGCATCCCGCACCAAATCCAAATGCGACGCGATTGCCGCACAACTGTCACGCCCCATCAAAACAGCAGCTGTCGACGCGGACAATGTTGCTGAACTGGTTGCTCTGATCGAGGACGAGAAGCCTGCACTGGTGATCAACGTGGCCTTGCCGTACCAAGATCTAACCATCATGGACGCCTGTTTGGCGACGGGCGTGAACTACTTAGACACAGCCAACTACGAGCCTTTAGATACCGCCAAGTTCGAATACAGCTGGCAGTGGGCTTACCAAGATCGCTTCAAAGAAGCGGGCCTTATGGCTTTGCTGGGCAGCGGCTTCGACCCAGGCGCCACCAACGTATTTACCGCCTACATTGCCAAACATTATTTCGATGAGATTCACGAACTGGATATTATCGACGTCAATGGCGGCGATCACGGCTACCCATTTGCAACCAACTTTAATCCCGAAATTAACATCCGCGAAGTAACTGCGGAATGCCGTCACTACGAAAATGGCGACTTTGTTACCACCCCTGCTATGTCCCGCAAAGCTTCGTTTACCTGTCCGGAGGGTGTTGGCACCTACAACATCTACCGCATGTACCACGAGGAACTCGAATCGCTAGTCATTAACTTTCCGACCCTTAAGCGCGCTCAGTTTTGGATGAGCTTTGGCGACAGCTACCTAAAGCACCTCGAGGTATTGGGTAATGTCGGCATGACCGGCATTGAGCCCGTTGAATTCCAAGGCCAAGCTATCGTGCCTATTCAATTTTTGAAAGCACTCTTGCCCGACCCAAGCACTTTGGGCCCCCGCACCAAAGGCAAAACCTGCATCGGCTGTGTGGTCAAAGGCATTAAAGACGGCAAAGAGAAGATCGTCTACTGCTATAACATCAAAGACCACCAAGACTGCTATCAAGAAGTGCAGTCGCAAGCTATTTCTTACACCACTGGCGTGCCTGCTATGATCGGCGCCAAACTCATGCTAGAGGGCACCTGGCAGGGGCAAGGTGTGTTCAATATCGAACAGATGGATCCAGACCCCTTCATGGAAGGCCTGAATGCCTACGGCTTACCGTGGACTGTCATTGAACTGGACAGCTTTGAACTGAGCGAATAATGAATCCGATGCTCACCGACTTCAGTCGACTTGATTTAAGTCGACTGCCCTCGCCTTGCTGGGTTGTCGACGAAGTCGCTGTACAGCGCAATTTGGATATTTTGCATGACGTCGGTGTGAAGAGCGGCGCGAAAGTGCTGGCTGCCCTTAAGGCTTTTTCCATGTTCGAGCTGGCGCCCTTGTATCAAGATCGCGTGTGGGGAACCTGCTCGAGCGGACTGCACGAAGCCCTACTTGCTAAAGAATTTTATCCCGGTGAAATTCACGTATTCTCGGCGGCGTACTCCCAAGCCGATTTGGAGCAAATCCTAGAAATTGCCGATCACGTGGTGTTTAACTCGGTGCAACAATGGCGCCGGTTTAAGCCCCTGTGTCAGGCGGCACAAGCTCGACGCACGCATTTAAGCATTGGGCTTCGCGTAAACCCAGAGCACTCCGAAGGCGATGTGCCATTGTACGACCCCTGTGCTCCCGGTTCTCGCTTAGGAATCCCCCGCAATCAACTGCAAGCTGAAGATTTTGAGGGGGTTTCAGGATTGCATTTTCACACCCTATGCGAGCACCCCTTCGAGCCTCTTGCACGCACAGTCGCCGCGTTCGAACAGCGCTTCGGCGATTTATTGTCTCAGCTTGATTGGGTAAATTTTGGTGGCGGGCATCACATCACAGCCGAGGGCTATGATCGCGAAGGGCTCAGTAACCTCATTCAAAATTTCAGCACTAAATATCAAGTTCAAGTGTATTTGGAACCCGGTGAGGCTGTGGCGATTGGCACAGGTGTACTGATTAGCGAGGTTTTAGACGTCACCTATACCGATCGCCCCCAAGCAATTCTAGACACTTCTGCAACTTGCCACATGCCCGACACCCTAGAGATGCCCTATCGCGCTCTGATCAGCGGTTCAGGCGAGGCCAACGAGCTTGCGCATACCTACCGCTTGGGCGGATTAACCTGCCTTGCCGGGGACGTAATGGGCGATTATAGCTTCGCCGAACCCCTCGAAGTTGGCCAACGTTTGATCTTTGAAGATATGTCGCATTACACCATGGTAAAAACCAGCACCTTCAACGGCACCAAGTTGCCTGCGATCGCGGTGTGGAACTCAGAGACAAACGCTCTACACGTCGCCAAAACCTTCGACTACCAGGATTTTCGCAACCGTCTGTCTTGAGCTTGAACGCCATGCGCGCTTGGGTAGAGTAAGGGGATTACGGTCTAACTTAGGGCTTGCTTTAGTGCCGCAATCAAAGCTTGAGCCTCGTTGTCCGAGTACTCTTCGCGCACACCCTGTCCCCACACGGGGCCAGGCCAAGCCGCGTCAGTTTCAAAACGTGCAACAATGTGTAAGTGAAATTGCCGCACCATGTTGCCCAGGTTCGCGACGTTGAGCTTGTGTGCACCGGTCAGCTCTTGCAGCACGCTCATTACGCCAAGTTGTTCTTGCAGCAACTCCCGTTGATCATCATTCGAAAAATCCAGCCATTCACTACAGTTCGCTCTGCGAGGCACCAGAATCACCCACGGAAAGCGTGCATCATTCATTAACAGCACACGGCTAAGCGCCAGATCGGTCACCGAATGAGTATCGGCGGCTAGACGAGCATCAAGCGAGAAGTTTGTCACGGTTGGGCGCTCAACATAAAGCCGAGACGGCAATATCACGAATTTTTGAAACCATGGCCCGCAAACCGTTACCGCGGGTTGGCGATAAATGGGTAATGAGCTCTAAACGGTTGAAATAGCCATCGACGTCAAAATCGAGCGCCTGCTTGGGGGTGAGCCCCTGATAAGCTGCCAACACAACCGCAAGCAAGCCTTTGACGATAAACGCGTCGCTATCCACACTGAGATTTAAGCTGCCCGACTCGAGGTCGGCATCAATCCAAACTTGGCTTTGGCAACCCCGTACTAGGTGGTCATCATCGCGTTTGCTGGCATCAAATTCCGGCAAAGTCTTACCCAAATCGATGATGTAGCGATACTTATCTTCCCAGGCATCAAAAAAATTGAGGTCATCCTCGATTGCTTGCGCACGTTCTGTAATCGACATACTCAACCCTAATAAAACATTCCTGTCTCTAACTGAGCTTCTTCCGACATCATATCTCGGCTCCATGGCGGACTAAAGACCAAGTTTACGTCGACTGTTTTCACGTTGGGTACGCACGCAACGCGGGCGCGCACATCGCCCACGAGTACGTCACCCATACCACAACCCGGCGCCGTTAACGTCATCGTAATGGCAACCGAGCCTTGCGTTTGATCAATGGCAACCTCATAAACCAAACCCAAATTAACCAAGTCGACCGGCACCTCGGGATCAAATACCGTACCCAAGGCTTCCCAGACATAGGCTTCCACGATGGAACCATCCCTTGGATCTTCAAAGTTAAGATCCAAGGGCTCCAACCCTAAAGCATCGGCATCCGTGCCATCAATCCGGACCATATTGCCCGCGTGAACAATGGTGTAATTGCCACCCAAAGCTTGCGTTAACGTGACAAAACTGTGCGCAGGCACTGTCACCGGAGTGCCGACTGGCACAAGACGACCTAGCACTTCACGCTGAGTGGTTAACAACGTTCTTTCTTGGCTGCTCACGAGTACGAAACGCCTTCTTCAACGCTAAAGCTCTCGCCACAACCGCAGGCGGCCGTGACATTGGGGTTGTTAAATTTTAGCACCCGATTCAAGCCTTCGAATACGAAATCGAGCTGAGTACCGCGAATAATCGGTAGACTTTCTGGATCAAGCCACAGCGTCAGCGCATCCTCTTGCAGGGAGATATCAGTACCTTGCCCGGCATCAACCTCCTCTAAGACATACATAAATCCGGTGCAGCCACTCTCTTTCACCGACAAACGAATACCCTGTTTACCCGACAAACTGAGCTGTTTCATCAAATGTCGAACGGCCGCAGGGGTAATGGATATCGGGGCCGCATTCATATCAAACACTTCTACACTCATAACGACTCCTAAACGAGTAACCGGCAGGCTTTGTCCAAAGCCCGCACAAAGGCATCAACATCATTTTTGTTGTTGTAAAAACTGAGCGAAGCTCTGGCGGTACCTGGGATGTTTAGGTACTGCATTAAAGGTTGGGTGCAATGATGCCCCGTTCGAATGGCCACACTTTGTTGATCTAACAGCATGCCAATGTCGCTGGGGTGTGTACCTGGCACCATAAAGCTAAAGATACCCACAGACCGCTGAGGGCTGCCGATACGCTGCACCTGCTTCAACTCAGAAACAGAATCGAGCAGATACTGCATGAGTGACTCCTCATGCGCCACAGCATTTTCGATACCTATGTTTTCCATATACTCGATTGCCGCGGCCAAACCGATGGCGCCAGCAATATTCGGTGTTCCCGCTTCAAATTTAAAAGGCACTTGATTGTAGGTGGTACCTGCGAAACTCACTGTTTCGATCATTTCGCCCCCCCCTTGATAAGGAGGCATGGCATCTAGCAATTCTTTTTTGCCCCACAACACGCCAATACCTGTGGGGCCGTAAAGCTTGTGTCCAGAAAACACATAAAAATCCGCGCCTAATGCTTGTACATCAACCAAACTGTGCGCCACGCCCTGAGCACCGTCGATCAATACCGCAGCGCCTACCGCCTTAGCCTTGGCGATAATCTCCGCTACTGGGTTGATCGTACCCAAGGCATTCGACACCTGATTAACGGCCACAATCTTCACAGAGTGCTGTTCTAGTAAGGCATCGAACGCAGCCAAATCAATATCGCAAGTTTCGGTCAACGGAATTGGGACAACGCTAGCGCCTCGAGATTGAGCCACCATCTGCCAAGGTACGATATTGGCATGGTGCTCAGATACGGGCACCAGAATGACATCGCCTTCTTGCAGAACCATTTGCCCGTAGGTTTGGGCGACTAGGTTAATGCTTTCGGTGGTTCCTCGGGTCCAAACAACCTCTTCCACTTGGGTAGCATTAATAAATTTGGCAACATTCGCCCTAGCTGCTTCGAAAGCACGTGTGGCTCGATCTGCGACCGCGTGGGCACCGCGATGGACATTCGAATTATCCCTCTGATAATAGTGCTCGAGCGATTGCATCACAGCGCGTGGCTTTTGTGTCGTTGCCGCATTGTCCAAATAAACCAGAGGCTGACCATTAACCTCTTGATAGAGCAGAGGGAAGTCGGCTCGCACTGAGTTCACGTCAAATGGCCTACTCACTGGTATTACCTGCTACTAGCGTCAAGCAACGCTGTTTTGCCTGCTCGCTCAACCATTCGCGTAAAGGTTCGTAAGCAATACGATCAAATAAAGACACCACAAAGCCCACACCGATCAGCTGAGCTGCAACCGTTTCCGCGATACCTCGAGTACGACAATAATGAATTGCCTCGTCGTTGATTTGCGCCACAGTCGCGCCATGGGCGCACTGCACGTCGTTAGCGTAAATTTCCAGCTCCGGCTTGGTGTTTACCTGTGCCTGATCTGAGGTGAGCAAATTCTTATTAGACAATTGCGCGACGGTTTTTTGAGCATTGGGGTGTATGTGAATACGCCCATTAAAAACCGCGTTGGCCTTGTCACCAATAATGCCTCTGAAGGTTTCTTCGCTGGTGCAATGGGCCGCCGCATGCTCCAAAGTCGTATGAAAATCGACTACCTCACGACCCGTCGGCAAATAAACACCATTCAATTCGGCGTGGGCGCCCTCTTCGGCAAAGGTCAGCCCCCATTCATTACGGCAACTTTTTGCACCGGCAGCGTAGGCAAAGGCATTTAAGGTCGCGTCGCGACTTAATTTGGCGAATACACCGCCTAAGAAGACCTCGGTATTGCGATGAATATTCAATCGGCAATAGTCTAGATTAGCGCCAGCAGACAAAAACAGCTCGGTGACGCTATGCTGCTGGGATGCGACAGACGAAACCGTACTGAAGTGTTCGATAATATTGGCGCGACTGTGTCGGCCCGCGGTCACCAGCAAACGCACCGACAACCAGGCTCCATTATCCTGCCAAATCAAGTGCAGCGGCTTATCGATTGCGGCGTTGTCGGCAATATCAATCCAATAACCCAAACCGAGCGTCGCATCACTTAGAGTAGCAATCAAACCACTGCGATCTTTGGCGGCCTCTCCCATTAAATCGAGTACACGCGCAGCTTCGTCCTCGCTCAGATCTGCAAATGGTCGAATATCGATACCAGGTGGTAACTGACCTGAGCCTGATCCGCTGAACTGCAATCCCTGGCGTGTCACTACAATACTGCAAGCAGCAAGATCTGGTGCCGGTTCAACGTCTGCGGGGCCGCTCGCCGCCTGAAGATCGGGGAGCGCTAAACCCGTTAACGGCGCGTACTTCCAGTGCTCGCTTTTACGGTTAGGAATAGGGGTTGCCGCTAAGGTTATTGCGGCGACATCAATTTTTGGGCGCAACCAGTTGGGCGCTTCGGCTCGCGCCGTGGCAATGGCAGGCTCAAATACCGGTCCAATCATGCGGCACCGTCCAACCAGGCATAACCTTTGCTCTCGAGCTCTAGCGCTAACTCTTTACCACCCGAGCGAACAATTTTGCCACCCGCTAACACATGCACAAAGTCTGGCTGAATGTAATCCAATAGCCGTTGATAATGAGTCACGACGATGAACGACCGATCAGCCGACCTCATTGCATTTACGCCTGCAGCGACAACTTGCAAGGCATCGATATCCAAACCGCTGTCAGTCTCATCCAGAATGCACAGTTTGGGCTCGAGCAGCATCATTTGCATCAGTTCATTGCGCTTTTTCTCACCACCGGAGAAGCCCTCGTTGACGCCACGTTTCAAAAAATCGATGCTGAGATTGACCGCTTTGCAGGCCTCGCGCGCTCGCTTCATAAAAGTGACGCTGTCTAGGGGCTCAAGATTATTCGAATCTCGTACGGCGTCTACGCTGGCCTTTAAAAACTCCATATTGCTGACACCCGGTATTTCCACGGGATATTGAAACGCCAAGAACAATCCCGCTTGAGCGCGCTCTTCGGTTTCCATCGCCAATAAATCTTGATCTTCAAAAGCGACCGAGCCCGACAGAACTTCGTACCCCGGTCGACCTGCTAACACATGTCCTAAGGTACTCTTGCCAGCGCCGTTTGGCCCCATAATCGCATGCACCTCACCCGGGGCGATGTTAAGCGACAGGCCCTGCAAAATGGTTTTTTCTTCTACGGATGCTCGTAATTCTTTAATAGATAACATGGTTTCCTCGAATCATCTCGACGGTTAAATACTGTGCGTTAACCCACCGAGCCTTCTAAACTGACTTCCAATAACTTGCCCGCTTCCATAGCGAATTCCATGGGCAGCTCTTTGAATACCTCTTTACAAAACCCATTGACGATCATTGACACTGCTTTTTCAGGGTCAATTCCCCGCTGCTGGCATAAGTACAGTTGATCATCGCTCACTTTAGACGTTGTAGCCTCATGTTCGATAACTGCTGTGGGCTGCTTGCTCTCGATGTAGGGGAAGGTATGTGCAGCACAACGATCACCAATGAGCAGTGAATCACATTGCGTATAGTTTCGAGCACCCACGGCGCGAGGACTCATTCTCACCAAGCCACGATACGCATTAGAACTTTGACCGGCTGAAATACCTTTGGAAATAATCGTCGACTTGGTATTGCGTCCTAAGTGTATCATTTTGGTACCGGTATCTGCCTGCTGATGATTATGCGTCAAGGCAACAGAATAAAACTCTCCAATGCTGTCATCACCCTTGAGTACACAAGAGGGGTATTTCCAAGTCACAGCGGAGCCAGTCTCGACTTGCGTCCATGAAATCTTTGCTCGATGGTGTGCGACACCCCGCTTGGTGACAAAGTTATAAATACCACCCTTGCCCTCCGCATCGCCCGGATACCAATTTTGTACTGTCGAATACTTAATTTCGGCATCATCGAGGGCAATCAATTCAACAACAGCGGCGTGAAGTTGATTCTCGTCTCGCATGGGTGCTGTGCAACCCTCGAGGTAGCTAACATGGCTGCCTTCCGCCGCAATAATCAAGGTTCGCTCAAACTGCCCGGTGTTACTCTCGTTGATGCGAAAGTAAGTCGACAATTCCATTGGGCAACGCACACCTTTGGGGATATAGACAAAAGAGCCATCACTGTATACGGCACTGTTTAAGGCCGCGTAGTAGTTATCGGTTTTCGGCACCACCGACCCCAAATACTGCTTCACCAGTTCGGGGTACTCACGAGCGGCCTCAGAAATCGAACAAAATATAACGCCCGCCTCTGCCAGATTCTCTCGGAAGGTGGTCGCAACTGAAACCGAATCAAACACAGCGTCCACTGCCACACCGGCCAGCATGGCTTGTTCGTGCAAGGGAATGCCTAGTTTCTCGTAAGTTGCCAATAACTCAGGATCAACCTCATCCAAACTTTTGGGTTTATCCGCCATCGACTTGGGCATCGAAAAGTATGATATTGCATTGTGGTCAATGGGTGGGTACTTGACCTGCGCCCATTCGGGCGGTGTCATTTCCAGCCAGCGCCGATAGGCATCTAATCGCCACTCGAGCAACCATTGAGGCTCCTCTTTACGCGCAGAAATCGTGCGGATTACCGATTCGTCTAAGCCGGGTGGCAAAGTATCGGATTCAATATTGGTGGTAAACCCAGGAGTGTACTCCCGCTCGATGACTTCGTTAATGTGTTCGTTCGCCATGCTAACCTCTAATCTCTGGCGGCTAATCGTGCAACAAACTGGTTACACGATCGATCGTTGTTCGTACTCGTTGGTCTTGAATGGATGCGATTTCACGGATCTCATCGCGGGCCACCAAATCTGCCAAGCTGATACTACGTAAAAACTCACGAATCTGATCGCTCAAACCCGACCAAAGGTGGTGCGTCAAACACGTGGCGCCTTTTTGGCAGGACCCTTTACCACGACAGCGCGTCGCGTCTGTATCTTCGTTGACTGCCTCAATCACATCGGCAATGCTAATGTACTCTATTGCTTTACCCAGATAATAACCGCCACCGGGTCCTCGAACACTTTTCACCAAACCGTGTTTCCGCAACTGCGCGAACAACTGTTCTAAATACGACAGCGAAATGTCTTGGCGTGCTGAAATGCCCGCTAAAGTGATGGGACCATGCTCGCGATGCAAGGCTAAATCAAGCATCGACGTCACCGCGTAACGCCCTTTCGTAGTTAAACGCATGCTGGATAACCCGTGAATTTAGTTCCCGAGTATTTTACTCAGGTTTTACCCAAAGAACAATTCACAGGGAATGAAAACAGCATAAGAACTGGCCACTTGGGCTGAAAAAGAGTGTGGCAATGACTGGCACCACCGCATAAAAATGGGTAGTCTCCTAGTGCATTGTAATAAGGACGTCAGCTGTGTTAATCCATCAAGCCATTGACTACCATACCCGCCGACGCCCGCACCGGGTAGCGTTGATTTCGGACACGCGAGAATACACTTACCGCGATCTTCAAACGCGCAGCGTCAACCTCGCTCAAGCCCTGTTAGCTCAAGGTGTACTCTCTGGAGAACGTATCGGTTTACTCGGTCAAAACAGTATTGATCACATGGTGGCCTTCACTGCCTGTAGCCGCATTGGCGCAGTCGCTGTTCCTCTTAATTACCGCCTCGCGCCACCGGAAACCGCCTATGTATGCGACGATGCGCAAATAAGGCTCATTCTGGTGCTCGAACCCTCAGTTGCCGCATTGGCATCGGCGGTGGCAGAAGCTCGCACGGGCACCTCTGTGTTCATGTCGGATATAGACCCATCCCACCTAGCTCTGAGCGCAGCCATGCAGACCTCGCTTGAACCACACCTGAACGCACCCAGCGCGCTGCATGAACACAGTGCGACCCTACAACTGTACACAAGCGGTACAACGGGTAAGCCTAAGGGCGTCGCCCTAAGTCATCGGAACCTAAATGCTTTGATGACGAACTTAGTCAACGCCAATCCTGGCGTACTGGGGGTAGACGGCATAGATCTCGTCTGCGCTCCGATGTTTCACATCGGTGGGGCGGGCTCTACCATTGTGCCTTTATTGTGCGGGGGCGCGGTTGTGATGCATCAAGCCTTCAACCCAGCGGCCGTACTTGAAGCCATCCAAACCCACAAAATACGCGAAATGTTCATGGTACCGGCTATGATCTTATCGCTATTACGCGATGTACCCAATTTTGAACATTACGATTTAAGCTCCTTGGATGTCATTGGTTATGGTGCAGCGCCGATTTCACCTACTTTACTGAAAGAGGCGGTCGAGCGATTTAAGTGCGGCTTTAATCAGTACTACGGCATGACTGAAACCTGCGGTACCGTAGTCGCTCTCTCCCCTGAAATCCATCAGCGTGCACTGCAGGGCGAACCGGAATTACTACAAGCGGCCGGACAAACCTGCATAGGTGTCGAGGCCAAGGTGTGCAACGACCAAGGCGTCGAGCTGAAGCCTGGCGAAACCGGCGAAATCTGGCTGCGCTCCGCCAACAACATGCTACATTATTTCAATTTACCGCAAGCCACCGAAAAAACTCTGATCGACGGCTGGGTGCTAACGGGCGACGCTGGTTACATTAACGAAGAAGGCTTCATATTTCTGCGCGACCGGATCAAAGATATGGTGCTGAGTGGCGGAGAAAATATTTACCCCGTTGAGGTCGAGAATGTCCTCGCTCAAATTCCAGGTGTACGAGAAACGGCCGTAATCGGTATACCGGATGAAAAATACGGCGAAGCGTTGCTCGCCTTTATTGCAATGTCCGAGGGTTTTGCGCCACCATCGACACAAGAGATGATTGCCTTTTGTCGCGACAAACTTGCGGGGTATAAGATACCTAGACAGCTCGAAATCATCGATGCATTACCGCGAAACCCGACCGGAAAGATCCAAAAAATGGTGTTGCGTGAGCCCTATTGGCAGAGCGCCGATCGTCGGATCGGCTAACCAGGAGAACAACCATGTCCACAAGAAAACTCTTAAGTGCCGCCTTCATTGGTACCACCTTGGCCCTAGGCGCCTGTCAAACTGAAACAAAGGCACCCGAACCCCAGGCAGAGCAAGTCGCGCTAACGGAATCCGAAAAAGCCAACGCCTTATTCGAAGAAATTTTCATGGAAAGCGTGATGAGCTCTCCAATGTCACAAACCTACCTCGGCATCAAGCAAGATTACGACAAACTCGACGACTACACCGAAGCCGCCTCCGCAAAAGAACTGGAGCGTGCCAAAGCCAATCTCACCAAACTTCAGTTAATCGATGTGAGTGCGCTAGACCAGCAAACAGCGCTCAGCTGGAACCTGATGGACGAGCAATTACGTCAAGAGATCGAGAGCTATCGTTGGCGCTACCACAACTACCCTGTCAATCAAATGTTCGGCATGCATTCAGGCCTCCCCTCGTTCATGATCAACCAGCACTTGATCCAGTCTCAGGAGGATGCTCAAGCCTACATCAGTCGCTTGCGTGAATTTAAACGCGTACTACGCGAGCTTGAAGCAAACCTTTACAAACGAGCTGAACTGGGAATTTTAGCGCCAAAATTTGTCTATCCTTATGTGCTCAGTGATATCAACAACGTCGTTACCGGCGCCCCCTTTACCGCGGGTGACGATTCCACCTTGCTGGCCGACTTCAAAAAGAAACTGTCCACACTTGAGTTAAGCGAGGACATCAAAGCGGATCTAATAATTCAGGCCGAGCAGGCCTTAGTTGAAGCCGTCGGCCCTGGTTTCGCTAGCCTAACCAGCACAGTGCAGGCTATTGAGCAACAGGCTGACAGCCGTGACGGCGCGTGGAAGCTTCCGGATGGGGCTGAGTTTTATAATTTTGCGTTGGCGCGTACCACCACGACCGATATGGACGCCGACACCATCCACAATCTTGGTCTCGCAGAGGTCGAACGCATTCACAATGAAATGCGAGGCATCATGAAACAAGTCGGTTTTTCGGGCGATTTACACGCATTTTTCGAGTTCACCAAAACCGATCCACAATTCTATTACCCCGAGACGTCCCAGGGTAAACAGGCCTACCTCGATCAAGCCACCGCCTTAATCGATGACATGAAGAACCGTCTCGACAATTTGTTCTTAGTGAAGCCCAAAGCAGACTTGATCGTAAAAGCCGTAGAGCCTTTTCGTGAAAAGTCGGCCGGCAAAGCCTTTTATCAGCGCCCCGCTCCCGACGGCTCACGGCCTGGGACTTATTACGCCAACCTGTATACGATGCAAGCAATGCCTATCTACCAAATGGCCGCACTGGCTTATCATGAAGGTATCCCAGGGCATCATATGCAAATCGCAATCGCTCAGGAGCTAGAGGGGATTCCTAAATTTCGCAAATTTGGTGGTTACACTGCCTATACCGAAGGTTGGGGTTTATACGCTGAATTATTACCCAAAGAAATTGGTTTGTACGAAGACCCCTACAGCGACTTCGGCCGCTTAGCGATGGAATTATGGCGCGCCTGTCGCTTGGTCACCGATACAGGGCTTCACGCTAAGCGCTGGTCACGAGAGCAAGCCATTGACTATTTGCTGCACAATACCCCTAATGCGGAATCCGACATCGTCAAAGCGATAGAGCGCTACATCGTCATGCCCTCCCAAGCGACCGCGTATAAAGTCGGCATGCTCAAAATACTCGAACTTCGAGAGACCGCGAAAAACCGTCTCGGTGACCGCTTTGATATTCGCGAGTTTCACAATGTCGTCCTCAAACAAGGTGCGCTTCCACTCGCTACACTTGAGGGCATAGTAAACCACTGGATCGCGGGCAAACTGGAACCGTAGGCATGCCGAACCCCTCGTTTTACCAAGCTGTCCTGGATGCCTCAAGAGCGGTCACGCTGGTTATTGGCGTCGACGGTTCAGTGATTTTTGCAAGTCGTGGCATCCAAGATATGCTGGGCTACCCCTCTTCTTGGGCAGAGGGACGCAACATTCTAGATTATCTCCACCCAGAGGATGTCTCTCGAGTTGTCGAATCCTTGGTACTTGCAGATGATAATCGCGAAATCCGCTACATTCCCATGACGTTAAGAATTCGCGATAACGAAGAAAATTGGGTTGAAGTAGACATTCTCAGCACCAACCGTTTGGGCGATCCCGAAATTTCTGGAATTATTGTCAACATCCAGACTTCCGAATGTCGCCCGACCTATAGTGACCCTATTACCGCCATGGCAAAAAATGAGCCGCATGAAAACGTCATGCAACTCATCGCTCAGGGCGTGGGGCGCGGGGGCCATTTAAAACGCCCCTCATTTTTTGTGCCCAGAGCCGCAACAAGCGAAGCAGAAATCATTTGCTCCATACCTGACCACCCAATCTCTGAGCATTTTAGACCGGAAATCTTCAAGTTATTCATCGCAGCACCCATCGACAAGGTCGAGGTCTCTGAAGCGGGTGAATTACTCTCTGTCAATCGTTCCGAATTGCCCGCAAGCACTCTAAAGCTGATGAATCGCTGGGATATTGCCGGCATTCGATTCGGGGCGGTTGCGCCCAATGACACGCCTCACGATGTCACACACTACTTAGTTTCTCTCGACTATGCCTTGCCTGAAACACTATGGATGGACGGGGTTTGGAGCCCTACGGGTATTCAGCAGTGGCAGGAGCTTCTTCAGTATGCGGGCATTGCCTTATCGCAAGAGCGCAATCGCCTTCGACTGCAACGCGCGGCCTCTCGCGACACCCTAACCGATTTATTTAATCGCTCGGAGTTCGTCAAAGAATTAACGCGGCGGGGACTCGATACAGCAGGCTGCGGCGTTTTGTTTATCGATCTCGATGATTTCAAAACAATCAATGATAGCTACGGCCACAATATTGGCGACATTGCTCTAGTGAACATTGCTCAACATATCAAACAGTCACTTGATGAAACTGGTGTAGCCTGTCGCATGGGAGGTGACGAGTTTGTGATCGTAACGCCGAACGGCGCTGACGCCCAAAAATTAGCCTCAAGCTTGATCGAAAGTTGTTCGCGGCCGTTCATTACGGACCCAGAGATACTCAGAGTATCCGCGAGTATTGGTGTTACCAAAATCCGAACCGATGAAACTTGGGAGCATGCTATTCAACGAGCCGACATTGCCCTGTTACAGGCCAAGCAAGAAGGTAAAAACCGACTGGTAAGCTGCGAATAATATTATGGATTTAGTGGTATTTGATCTGGACGGAACCTTACTAAATGCAGAGTCTAAGATTTCGGACTACACTCACAAGGTGCTTAATAAACTCGCCAACGCAGGTGTCGCCTATACTGTCGCCACCGGGCGTACACTGCACGGTGCCCATGCGGTTGTTAGCGGCAGCGGGTTTCACCTCCCTCACATCATTAAAAACGGCGTACTCATTTGGAATCCGGCCTCGGGCGATTACAGTCGCCAATGTTTGCTGACCCAGGAAGAAATTGCCACGGTGTTACTGGCGTTTACAAATGCAGGGGTGAGCCCTTTCGTTCACACCTTTGAACCCAACGAACACCACGGTGTCTATCACGCCCCCGTGATGCGAGATTACGAACGCAAATTGGCCCAGTTTATTGAGCGAGAACGAGGGAGCCCACTGCAACCGCTCAGCGCAATGCCCCCAAAAGCACCCATCGCCAACTTCAGCGGACTCGGACAACAAGAGGCCATTGATGCGATCGTGGCCCAAATTGCTCAGGAGGAACATCTAATCGCCTATGGCGGCCCGGCGTTCGAAGGTCAAAATTTGTATTGGTTGGACGTTCACCATTGCGATGGTAATAAAGGTGCGGCGGTGCTCGAACTGAAACGTGACATCGGAGCCGACCGTATTATTTGCTTTGGTGACAGCGACAACGATTTGAGTATGTTCGAAATAGCCGATGAATGCTACGCGCCCGAGAATGCAAAGCCTGAACTCAAAGCGGTCGCTACCGAGATCATAGGTCATCACGATGACGATGGTATCGCGCGCTTTTTAGAGAGCCGATTTAAAGTTTAGCGTGCTTGCCGACGGCGAATGACAAACTCCAAACGTCCATCTTTCAGCAAGACGCTTTTGTCGATTTCGAAATCAGTTAGCGTGCGCGACAATACCCCGCGCAAATGCCGGTAGGGTAGGTCTTCCGATTCTTTTTCTGCCTCGAGTTGATCCACGTCGGCAATCCCCCACCGCTTCGCCCTTAGGCTACGCGTCGCGTTGTGACACACAAATCCGTGAGCCACACCGTCATAACTTAGCATGGCATCCAACCAATCGTTCAACCACGCGAGGTTTGACTCGCTAAAATACAACGCAAAATCCCACAAAAGCACCAAGTCATAGGCTTGGCCGATGCAGGGTTCGAAGCTGTCTTCAAGTACTCGAGCACGCTGATCAAGCGCTTCTTCATCGCTCAGTAATCCGTTGATTTCTCTGGCGCGACTGATCACATCCAACACCGTCAATCGCCCCCAAAAAACGGCTTGCAAACACGCTATCGTGGACGATTGCGCTGCACCGAAGTCTAATATTTTTTGCGGTCTGGTTTGATTGGCGCGCGGGAGGATCGCGGCCATTAAGCTACTTTTAAAACGCTCCGCAATCACAGTGGACTGCCGCATCGCTGCGGCATAACTATGGCTCACCTAGCACTTACTCTCCAGCAGTATCGCTGCCGGATGCGACTTTGGGATTGCTGACTACACCGAAGCTTTTGGCTGGCGCCGCTTCGTTCATATCGATACTACCCTTGAATTTGCTTCCATCCTCTAAGATAACTCGAGGCGCTTGAATGTTGCCAGCGAACCATTTGCTGTAATCAGAACTCGCTCGCTGGCTTCAACGTCGCCGTGTAATTCGCCGTCAACTTTCACCGCTTTCGCATTAACATCAGCGTGCACGCGGCCCGACGCACCTACCACGAGCTCGTTATTTTTGAGTATCACAGTTCCTTCAATCTGACCTTCTACAACCAAATCTTCTTCGCTGTGAACCTCGCCTTTTATCTTTACCGTTGCCCCAATCACGGCCCTTCCTCCTTTTGATAATGGAATTGATGCAACCTCAGGCACCTTTTTAATCGGCGCTACCGGCTCTGCGACTGCAGGGGCTGGCGTATTTTTCTGTGATCGCTTGTCAAAAAACATGGTGTTTGCTCATATCAATCGAACCCACATATTAGCACGAACATTTCATATTCCTAGCCCCATGAGATTCTAGGGGCGATAAGAGCGCACATTACCGGCCGCGGCTCGCTCTGTTGGGTCAAATAAGGGCGCATGCAGTCGTTCAGCCGCAAAATCCTCCGCTTGATCCGCGTAATGAGCTGAATCTTCAAGCATGGTGGCCGATCCATAATGATGCACTCCTTGGACCGACAGATTCTGCTCTGCGTCCCAGGCCACCAAATAATAAAGACCGTCGCCCGCTATATTGGTCAAATAGCCGTTTTCCTTGTAGCCGGTGCCGTAAATGGCGCGCAGCGTATCTGGCCCACCGCCTATGGGCACATTTACAGGTCCACGGGTATGCCGATTAATATCCCCCCACTGGGGATCAATTCGACCAGAAACCTCCAGCAAGTCATCCGCGCATGTTTGCAGCACTTTCCCAGCGGCAAGCGGTACCACTCCATCTTGCTCAGCGCGCCATTCAGCGCGAATCACACATACACCTAGTGCCGCTTCTCGACTTTGAATATCGGCCACTAAGTCCCACTGTGCCAACAATTTCTGAGCCTGTAGATGATGTGGTTGGACATCTGTTAGTTCCGCGGCAATTGCAGCTAGGATGTAACGACCCGCACGACTCGACGAGGCATAGGCTTTGTCATGTTTGATGGCCCAAAAATCGTCCGCAGAAATAGGAGTCAGCAACTCAAACAGTTCCAACGCTCTATCGGCACGATTGGTCATTCGTGTTTGGTAGCCGTCTGCTGGGCTAAAAGCTGATGGATCTGGGTTGTCCTCCGAATGCGCGACCCTAAATGGCGTCTGATTGGTACTGGCCAAATAACCGTGCTTAGGTCGCACCACCTGAGGCAATTGCTCGAACGGCAAATAACGGTCCCAGATCAATTCAGACTGATCACCCGGCAAATACTGCTGCCAGTCGTAACCTGCTTTGCGCACCGGTGTCAGGCTATTGTGAACAAAAGCAATAGTGCCCTCTTTATCCGCAAACGCGAAATTAAACGACGCAAAACGGTGTTGCGCCATCGCTGCATACCATTCATCGAAGGTGCGCGCACGATTCATCGCATACCATTGATCCACTTGGCGAATCTCATTCTGACCACCAAATCGGAAAGCATACACCCCATGATCTGTTCTCATCACGGGCCCGTGAACTGAGCGCAGGATCTCACGCGTAAAAGTCCAATAAAACGGCCCCCACAGTTTGACGCGCAACGCCGTTTCCTTCACCTCTAAGTCCAGCCAATCGCCGTCAAGACGATACTGATTTTCGTTCTCCGGATTGATCTCAAGTACAAAAACGTCAACTAGGTCAGGTTTGTTTACCGTTACACCCCAAGCGATATCTCGATTAAAACCCAAACTGATCAAGGGGCTCCCCGGGAATGTGCCCCCCATGATATTCAAACCGTCATCGCTGCTGATGTGCGCCTCATACCAGGCCACTGGGCCATCGGTCGGTTGATGCGAATTAATCATCAAACGTGTCGCGCCATCATCGGTAGCCGCAGGCGATACTGCGATTGCATTTGAGCCAATGGGGGTATCGTGCAAGCCCAAGTCAGCCACTAATCGAGACACATCTCTCGCACGCTCCGGACCCATGACTTCTTTGAGAGCGCCATCGAAGCCGTAAAACAACAGATGCCTCACCACGAAGCCGGTAATAATATCAGTAGTCGTCACCGGAAGGACTGCGTGCGTGACTCGCTCTGGATGCTTATTGGCAAAGTGATTTAAACCATCCGTATACGCCTGCACCAGAGCCCGAGCCTGAGGACTGATTTGACTTTCGTATCCCGCTTCAACCCATTCCCTAACGCCCAACCAACGAATCATATAGTCCGCTGGTGCCGCATCAGGGCCGTTGAAGCGCGCAGATTCTCCGCGGTAAAAAGGCAATGTCTCCTCGATTAACTCCCAACCATCCTCTGCCTGAGCGTAAGCAAAACCAAACGCCATGTCGGCGTCGGTTTTACCATGAACATGAGGGACACCCCAGCGGTCGCGCTCAATCGTTACGTCGTAACTTGACGGATCTACCACAATATCAGCATTCTGGTCCACACATGCCATCAGTGCACATAGCGAACAAACGATCACGAGACTACGCATGACTCTTCCTTTTCTGGGGCGCTGATGCGGTTTAGCTCAGTTCAGCGCTCATTGAGTGCAGCTGTGAAGACTTGCTGCAGGGCTTGTATATTATCGAGCTTAGGATAGGTGGCGCGCATGATGAACGCAATCTTTCGATGCGGTCCCGGCTCATCTAATCGAGCGCACACCAGCCGGTCATCCTTGGTCACCAGAGCATCGAGCGCCATTTCCGGCACTAAGGTCGACCCAAATCCAGCAATGACAAGCTGGATCAATGTGTTCAAGCTAGTCGCACTCATTGTATGTGACACCGCATTGGTAAGCTGGCAAGCAGCTAAGGCGTGGTCTTTTAAACAGTGCCCCTCCGACAACAACATCAAATTTTCATGCGCCAGCTCTTCAGACGTTATACGCTCTCTGGTTTTGCCATCACTGGCCCTAGGTGCCACCCAAAAAAAGTCTTCTTGCCAAAAGGGAAACGTGAGTAGATTGTCGCAATCGTAAGGCAAAGCCAGAACGGCGGTATCGAGCGCGCCATTTTTCACACGCTCTACCAAATCCTGTGACTGAGCTTCCACAATGCGTAATTTGGCGTGTGGATAACGTGCCGCTACCGAGGGTAAAACGACGGGCAGCAAATAGGGCGCTATAGTAGGAATCATGCCAACAGTGATAGGACTACTGAGAGGCGCCTTGTCTACCTGCCGAAGCCGACCAATGTCGTCCATTTGAACGCTTACCGATCGTGCCTTCTCAAGAAAGACCCGCCCCATGGGTGTGACCAACACCTTCTTGTTGTCGCGCTCAAACACTTGAAATCCAAGTTGCACTTCGAGTTCATTGAGAGCCGTGCTTAAAGCGGATTGTGATACCGCGCAATTATCTGCCGCTTTGCGAAAATGCAATGTTTTTTCAACCGCCAAAGCATAACGAATCTGCTTTATCGAAATCATACCCACCGAACCGTAAATCACTGTCTATCAGGCGACAGTATGAGCTTTTTAGTCTACTAATTTTAGTAGAAAAATCTAGGAATCACAGAATTTAACGATCAAAAATATAGATCACAACAACATATTTAATTAAATTTAAATAACACCCACCCTCAACTACAGTACCCATGTCTTCACAACAAACCTGCAAGGAGAGACACATGATTACGATTAACTCAACGCTAAAACCTTTCACCACAACAGCTTTCCAAAATGGTCAATTCATCAGCATTTCTGAGCGCGACATTCTTGGGAGGTGGGCAATCTTTTTCTTTTATCCGGCCGACTTCACTTTTGTCTGCCCAACCGAATTAGGTGATTTAGCCGACCACTACGCTGAACTACAAGCCCGAGGTGTCGAAGTGTACTCGGTTTCTACCGATACGCACTTTACGCACAAGGCTTGGCACGAATCGTCAGCCACGATTGGCAAAATCCAATATCCAATGATCGGGGACCCAAGCGGCACCATCACACGCCAGTTCGGAGTCATGCGAGAAGATCAAGGCCTAGCAGACCGCGCGACCTTCATTATCGATCCTGATGGCGTTGTACAAGCCATGGAAATTACAGCCGAAGGTATTGGCCGCAACGCCGAAGAATTGGTTCGCAAAATCAAGGCTGCGCAATATGTCCGCAACAATCCCGGCGAAGTGTGCCCAGCCAAATGGCAAGAAGGCGAGCAAACCTTGGCGCCCTCTTTTGACCTGGTTGGCAAAATTTAATCCCTAGGCGGGGCAACCCGCCTTTTTTTTAAAAAAAAGGAGACCGAATATGTTACACCAAGAGCTACTCAACAATGTCAAACCCTACACCGACACCATCTCGCGCGCGGTAACCTTGGTTGTCGCTACCGGAAATCACTCGAAGCGTGCTGAGCTGGTGTCTTTTTTACAGCAAATCGCCGATTTGTCGGACGCTATTCACCTTGTAGAGCGTGACACCAGCTACTTACGGAGCCCTTTGTCGTTCGCCTTAGAAATCGATGGCAATGACACCGGCATGCATTTTTCAGGTATCCCCAGTGGTCATGAATTTAACTCATTCATTCTTGCCTTATTGTATGCCGGTGGACGAGAACTCAAACTCGACGCCAAGGTTCAAAGTCTCATCAAAGAGGTAAAAACGCCAATCCACTTTGAAATCTTCGTCAGCCTGAGTTGCCACAACTGCCCTGATATTGTTCAGGCTTTGCAGCAGTTTGCGTTGCTCAACCCCAATATCAGCGCAGAGATGATCGATGGCGGCTTGTTTCCTCAACTGGTCGAAGAACGTGAGCTACAGGGCGTACCCGCGGTGTTCGCCAACGGTCAACCTTTTACCAATGGCAAAACAGAAATTAGCCAGTTACTGGATAAACTGCAGCAAATAGCGCCCGAGGCAAGGGTATCTGGCAA
>JALRFH010000212.1 GCA_023253715.1 Halieaceae bacterium | reverse complement strand
GGAAATACGTATGAAACAATTAGTAACGAAATCGCTTGGTGCGGCCCTGTTGAGTGTTTGTGTGGGCACAGTCACCGCGGCACCCCTACCTGCCGATGATGTCAGTGAACTCTTCGGCACAGATTTACAGAACCCGAATGTAGCGCCACTGGCACAAGTCACCATGCAAGAAACCAAGGGAGAATTTCTCCAACTCATGGGATTTGTTTTGGCGGCTGCCGCGGTAGATTTAGCGATAACGGCGGTTGTATGGGGCAGCTTCTCTGAGGTCGCCGAGGTTGAGGGGAAGGTCAATCAAGATGATGTCATTATTCAAGACTCCGCTGGTGCTGAAGAAATATCGGGTGCCAGTGATATGAGCGCTCCCAGCACGGAGGTGACTAAAAACCAAGAAGATTACACGAGCACTATCGAAGATATGAAAGCTTGTGACACGTTTTGCGTGGAAACTCATGGTATATGAGTTAGCATGTAATAGGCACCTACGGGTGCCTTTGCTAATAGACAGGGAGTTTGGAATGAAAAAAATGGCTATTGGACCTTCGCGTGTGAGTTTTTTTGGTGTTGTCACCTTGGTGTGGGCCTTGTGCATGATGCCGGGTTTGGCATGGGTGGTTTGGAGTAGCGTGGGTGTCGGTGCAGAACCAAGTCTAGCGCCTCAGATGCGGTATTTACTGTTTTGGTTTGTGGCAAGCCTAGTTTACGGTGTGGTGATTGCAGGCCTGGTCTGGTTTGACGGCCGATTGCTGTCCGAAGAATAGTAACAACCAATGACTCGAGTCCTCGCCGTTTTCGCCTTAAGTCTCTTCTGTTCGGATGTCTTTGCTTTGACGAGTTGGGTCGAGCGACGCGATGTTGGGGTGATCAAGCAACAGCGCGATTATTCGTGCGGTGCGGCCGCTGTAGCGACCTTGCTGACGTATCACTGGGGGCGTGAGGTCAGCGAGTCCGATGTTCTTAACGCCTGGCTCGCGCAATTTGATCACGAAGCGCTCAGTTTACAAACTTTTGTGGATGAGGGTTTTAGCCTCTGGCATATCGCAAGTTTGGGGGAGCCTCTGGGCTATCGCGCTACCGGACTGCAGGTGCCATTGGCGGCGTTAGCTGTGCTCAAGCAACCACTACTGATTTACATAGAGCCTTTCGGGCAACCGCATTTTACGCTGGTGACCGAGGGTTCGGACCGGGGTGTTTGGCTGTCCGATCCGTCTTGGGGGCGAGTCTACGTCAGTTTTGGCGAATTGCGAGATTGGGTGGATGGCGACTCCGTAAAAGCCTTGTGGTTAAAGCCCACCACTTAATGCGGTGGGCATTGAGTCATTATATTTTGTAGGGCTGCAGTCCCAGTTCTGAGACTAGGGCCGCCTCTTTGCTGTCGGCGCCTTTGGGTGCAATGACGGCAATGGAGGCGTCTGCTGGGTTCAAATACTGCTGCGCGACGCGCAGTATGTCTTCACGGGTACACTGCAGTACAGATTGCCGGAAAGACTCCTTGTCGGCATGAGTGCGTCCAAACAAGCGGTTATGAAAATGTTGCTTGCAGGCCCCGGCCGGCGAAGCGGGTTTATCCAACGCCGCTATAACCCCCAATACAGACTCGTCGAGTGCTTCGTCGGTAAAGGTATTGGACAGTAGCCACGTAATCGATGCATCAAAGTCATCTAAGGTGTCGCCGAAACGAGGGTCTCGGTACGAGTAGAAACGAAAGACACCGGTTCCACCATCTTGTGAGGCGCCGCCCCCGTAGGCACCGCCTTGTTCTCGTATGGCTCGATGTAAGAACCCGTTGCGCAGCAAGCCGCCGAGTACGGTCAGTGCGGGCGCATCAGGATGGTCTGAGCTGACGGTGGCATAAGCTTTGGCGCAAAAATAGACCTGAGTATCCGCAAGCCAAAGTTGTTTTGGATGTGCGGCATCAAACGGTGAGGAGTGCAGAGCGAGACCCGCCTTGGGTTTTGCCAGTTGAGTGTGCGGGACAGCTGCTTGGAGTGAGTTCAAGACCTGATCTTCACCAATCAGCAGACTCTGCCATGCGCCGGTACGCGCGCTTTGATGCAGCTTGGCAAGCCCCTCAGCAAAGGCTTCCAGCTCGTCGTTACTGTCGACGCGTTTATTTAGCGCTTTCAGGTAGGCGATGGCGGGTAAGCCACCAAGCTGATCTTGTACGGTTGCCAGTGTTGCATGCGCAGCCGCTGCGGCACTCATTGCCAGGCTGTGCCCGTTGCCTGTGATGGCATTCATGCGTCGTTGCGTTCTTTGACTCACAAGCTCGCGCAGGCGTTTTAGCTCGTCAAAGCGCGGTGAATTAAGGGTGTTGTGCATTAACTCAAGCTGTTGCTCACTTTTGTCTACCAGTGCCTTCGATGACACAGCGAAGTAAGCTTCGAGCTTTTCCGTCTGAGTTTTACTGCCGCGAATCATGGCGTGCGCGTGAATGCCGCCAACGACGGCAGACTGACATTTTTGAACGTCAAGATAGGACTGTGACCCAAGCCCAACCTCTGTCAAGAAGTCGGCGTACAGGGGTAATGCCTGAAGTTCTTCTGCATTGAGTTGTGCGAGTTCGGCAACCACTTCCCGGTAAATTAAGCCGTTCGTTCCCGCGGGGTATAACGTATAGGCCGCTTCTGCGCCATTTCGGTAAATGGGCTCATGTAAGTGCTCGGCGACCTCATTTTTTGTCACCTTGGGTAGTATCGAACTGTCATCCTGTGCGTTCTGCCGATCTTGCAGGGCTTTGGCTTGCGCCACGAGGCCGCGTAAGTCGTCCTCAGAAAGCGTCTTCTTAATCGCTTGCAGTTTGTCTTTCTCAGCTTGGGTCTTTGCTGTTGACAATTGGGTATCAGGTTTCAATACCAAAGTGACGCGGTGCACGTTATCAAGTAAGCGCTCTTTAATCAGATTTTGCACATAGCCTGGCGTTTTGATGTTGTCTTTGAGTTGTGCCAGAGCGGGTTCAAGATTCAATACTTTTACGGGGTCAGCATAGTGTGTTGCAGCGCTTAGGCCCTGAAGTATCAAATTTAGGCCATAGGGCATGCCATCACCGGTAATTTCGCGCTGATGCAACTCAAGTTGATGCAAGACCGCCTCGATATCTTCGTCGCTGAATCCAGCTTCGGCGCATTCTTCAAGCACACCCAAGATCAGCTGTTCAGTCGCCTCCAAATGCTCAGGCTCGCTGCCTGCAATGCCACAGCAAAATACCATCTCCCGCATGGAGTCTTCTAAACCGCAAAGTGGCGATGGCGCGTTGCCAAGGCTGCTGGTTTCGAGCTTTGCCATAAGTGGCGAGGCGCTATTTTCAAGCAACAAATTCGTAATGAGATGGGCCTCAAGTTGGGCCATGAGATCTTGGCTCTCGCCCAGTTTCCAGCCCACAACAATGTGGGTTTTACCGCTTAAGTCGTCGGAGTCATCTAAGCTGTAGGTGTGTTCTACGCGTTTGGCGTGCGCAAAGGGCGTAGCTAACTCAACTTCAATGCGAGCGTCCGAGCGCTCGAAGCGGTTTAAAGCCCATTCCTCAAAGCGCTGTTGGTGATAATCGGCTGGCATGTTACCGAAGGTCATGAAAATGGCATTACTGGGGTGATAATGGGTCTGGTAGAAAGATTTCAGCTGCTCGTAGGTTAAATCGGTGATGCACTCGGGGTCTCCACCACTGTTGTAGTGGTAGGTATTGTCGAACAATTCGCCCGATAGTGTTTGCCACAGCGTGCTGTTAACTGAACTCATAGCACCCTTCATTTCATTGAAGACCACACCTTTATAAACGAGGTCTGAGTTCAGGTCCTCGCTATTTTCAAGCTCAATGCGGTGGCCCTCTTGGGCGAAATCTAGGGGGTCAAGATTCGAGAAAAATACCGCATCAAGATAAACCTGCAATAGGTTCTCGAAGTCTTTGGGCGTTTGACTGGCGAAAGGATAGGCGGTCCAGTCCGAACTCGTAAATGCGTTCATGAAGGTGTTAAGTGAACGTCTTAACATCATAAAAAACGGATCGCGCACCGGGTACTTTTCGCTCCCACACAGCGCCGTGTGCTCCAAGATATGAGCGACGCCGGTCGAGTCCTGCGGTACGGTTCGCAGTGCAACCAGAAACACGTTTTCGTCATTGTTACTGGCCAAATGGTAGTGTTCGGCGCCGGTAACTTTGTGGCGGAAATGCCCCACGGTGATGTCCAGCGAGGGTATGTGCTGGGTGTTTAGGTGTTCAAAGCTTTCGTAGTGGGGTAGTGCCTGCGTCATTGAGTTCTCCTTTAAGCGCGGCCGAAGTATAGCGTTATTAGGGCTCTATAGGGAGAAGCTTGGGGCGTGCAGGCAGAATTTCAAGTTGATAGCGCCAGGGCCAACGTTTTCCGGTAAACCACAGCGCATCGTTGCTTGCGTCGTAGGCAATGCCATTCAATACATCGGTGGTAGGCCGGCGCTCTTCTTTGGGCAATAGTCCCTCAAGATTCAAGGAAGCCACCACCTCGCCCGATTGCGGGTGGATAACGATGACACGATCTTCGTACCAAATATTGGCCCACACCAATCCGTCGATGTACTCGAGTTCGTTCAGGCGTTTAACGCGGCGGCCCGCTTCGGTCACTGTGATGCGCTGAATGGGCAGCATACCCTCTGGCGTGTAAAAGGTAAGTTCTGCACTGCCATCGCTGACAATGAGGTTCGTGCCATCGGTAGTGATCCCCCACGCTTCACCCGTAAGCTTGAATTGGTTTATGACTTGCAGTTTATCTCGATCTCGGATGAATCCGACCCCAGAACGCCAAGTGACTTGGTAGAGTAAATTGCCGAGCACAGTCACACCTTCTCCAAAGTAGCGAGTAGGTAACGAGCGTTGGAGCTCCGTAGCCCCGGTGTTTGGGTTAATCTTGGCGATATACGAAGTCCCGTAGCCGCCTGTACCTAGATAGAGACTAGATGGGTCAAAGGCCAGACCTTGAACAAAGGCGTCGCGGTCTTGCCTTTGCTTGCCAACAATATTGAACGAAAGCTGCGTTACTGGCTCCGCGAATGTTATGTGCGGGGCAATCAATAATAGTCCCAAAAGGCGTAGCATGAGTTTCATGAGCGCCTCTTCAATTGACGTATGGCGAATCGTGCCGGAGACAGGGCTTTAATCAATTCGCCAGCAACCGGAAGGGGCTCTTGGTTGATCAATGACGCCAAGAACTCTCCGGCCAAGGGGCCATAGGTCAGACCTCGC
>JALRFH010000163.1 GCA_023253715.1 Halieaceae bacterium | reverse complement strand
GAAGGCCGGCCTTAAAGGGGAAACTCTTGCTAAGGAAATCAATGGCCATAAGGTTGTACTTGATAAAAGTACTAAACCGCAAACCTATAAAATTATTAAATAGGTTATAAAGGGAAAAGGGGTTGATTTGTTCAACCCCTTTTTTCTGTGTGTCAATCAAAGGAAATGAAATTGCGAAGCCTATGGGGCTGCGCGATATTTGAGCCTTATCGCGCGCCCAGTGACCACTAACTGATTATGTGTCAAATCCGTCCATAACTGATATAGGAACTCCACAGAACTTACTGATCGCCACCGTCGCGGGCTGGGATTTCGTCGAATTTTTCACGCAAATGGCGCCGATCACCATGCCCACATTGGTTGCAGGATTGCTGACGTGCTATTTACTGGAGGTCACCGGTAAATTTGGGTACGGAGCCGAACTCCCTCATAACGTCCGTCTTGTATTAGAAGACTTTCAGCGCGGTGAAGAACTGAAACGCAACCCTAACAGCAACGCAAAGCTCCTTGTACAGGGTCTTGTTGCGGCCTTGCTCGTGGTTTCACTTGCACTGCATTTGGCCGCGGTAGGCTTGATTGGCCTGATGGTCATCGTACTACTGACCGCGTTCAACGGCATCGTGGAAGAACACCAAATTGGGCACGCGTTCGAGGAGGCTTTACCCTTCACCGCCTTATTGGTGGTGTTCTTCGCCATTGTCGCGGTCATACATGAACAACACCTCTTTACGCCCGTTATTGACGCTGTGTTGCACATGAGCGCGGACGTGCGGCCCTCGATGTTCTTTTTAGCTAACGGCGCACTGTCGATGATCAGCGACAACGTTTTCGTAGCAACCGTATACATCAGTGAAGTCAAGCAAGCTTTCGATGCTGGCACGTTAACACGCCTAGAATTTGATCACATGGCAGTCGCTATCAACACAGGAACCAACTTACCCAGTGTAGCCACTCCGAATGGCCAGGCGGCGTTTTTGTTCTTGCTAACTTCCGCCTTAGCACCACTCATTCGTTTGTCCTATGGACGCATGGTGATCATGGCACTCCCCTATACCCTTGTTTTAACAGCGGTCGGCCTGTTCTGTGTGTGGGAATTTCTGTAAGGCAGAGCGCCTTATCAGGACTCGCGACGGCGCCAAATGGCGCCGTCGCTTTTTGTGTCCAGCAAATCTAGGTACGCCTCGTGGGCTTCTTCTTCCTGCTCGCTCGCTCGCCGCACGAATAATGCCAAGTCAGCTCGATCAACGCGCACGATCTCGCCACTAATCCAATTGGACTGCTCCCCCGCTTGTGCGTTTTCCGATTGCAGCATGAGGGCAGTTTGACCACCGGTCATCGCCAAATACACGTCCGCAAGAATTTCAGAATCAAGCAATGCGCCGTGCAAATCCCGGCTCGAGTTATCAACGTCGTAGCGTCCGCACAGTGCATCCAGAGTATTGCGTTGCCCTGGGTGCTTGCGACGCGCCATAATCAAGGTATCGATTACGCTGCAAATGGACTCGATGTTCGGTAGCTCTTCAGCACGACGCTCACCCTCGAGCTTCAACTCATAATCCAGAAACCCGATATCGAACGGCGCGTTATGGATAACCAACTCAGCGCCGCGGATAAACTCAAGAAACTCGTCAGCTATGGCAGAGAACAAGGGTTTATCCTGCAGAAACTCATTGGTAATACCATGGACTTCCATAGCACCAGGGTCAACCTCGCGCTGTGGATTGATGTATTGATGAAAGTGTCTGCCGGTTAGGCGTCGGTTAATCAACTCGACGCACCCTATTTCAATCACTCGATGCCCATCAGACGTCTCAAGACCTGTGGTTTCTGTGTCTAGTACAATTTGTCTCATGATGTCGCCCTCAGCGTTTCGATGCCTTGATTAGCGAGTTGGTCCGCCCGTTCGTTGCCCTCGTTACCGCTGTGCCCCTTGACCCAGTGCCAATGAACATCATGCTCGCCGATCGCTTGATCTAGCGCTTGCCAAAGGTCTTTATTTTTGACCAGCTGTTTCGATGCTGTACGCCAATTATTGCGTTTCCAGTTCGACAGCCACTTTGTTACGCCGTCACGAACGTAAACAGAGTCGGTATACAAATCAACCTGACAGGGCACCTTGAGCGTCTCCAATGCTTTAATGCATGCCGTCAGTTCCATGCGGTTATTGGTCGTTTCACGTTCCCCGCCACAGAGTGACTTTTCGTGCTCGCCCGCGCGGAGCCAAGCGCCCCAACCCCCAATACCGGGATTACCTTTGCAGGCGCCATCGGTATAGATCACCACTTTCCTTGTCATTTTACTGTCAGTATTCCTTGGTTTGTCTAGAAGTGACCACCGATTTGCCAAGCCCAATCGAGCGCAACCTGGGCCTGAATCGCGTCAGTTGCGGCCGGTGAATCGCCGACACCTGTTTGACCGCACGAATCAAATACAAACGCCCTCCAGGCATTCTGTGGGCCTCCAACCAATGGGTCCAAGACCGCAGCAAACGACTCCAGCGCGAGGCCGTTCCGGGATAAGGCAGGTGTGCGAAATACCGTACCGAGGCCCGCTCTAATCCCAGCAAGCGAAACCAGTCATTTAAGCGCTGCGCACTCAATACGGCTTTCGGTGAAGCATGGCTTCTCCAGGGCAATCGATTGAACAAGATTCTCAGTAGACCCACGCTGCTCGGGTTTAACCCCAACAGCAATAAGTGCCCCTGGGGGGCTAGCACACGCTGTATTTCCCGCAAGACTTGATGAGGGTTATTGGAGGTATCCAAACTGTGGAGGGCAATTAAAACATCGACGCTATCGCTGTCAAAAGGCAGGTGCTCAGACTCGGCCAACACATCCCCTGAAGGCTGACTGCGAACACGGTGATTGATTTTAGAACTTTCATAACATGCCAAAAATTCAAGATCGGCCACTTGCACTAAGTGATACCCAAAGCAGGTAGGTAAGATATTGTCGAGTTCCACCTGTATGTTCGCCAATGCTTCTTGCGCTGACGGTCGCTGATACCAATAGTGGATGGCCTCAGTTTGTCTTGTTGACTGACTCATAGTGGTTTACCCTTGCACCTTACCTTCCATTCAACATGTTGAAGCGATAGTGACATGAACATTGTCCCAATCCCCGCCTTTGCTGACAACTATATTTGGTGTCTTCATTTGGCGAATCACAAAGCGTTGGTTGTCGATCCGGGCGACGCCCGTGCGGTCACAACGTATTTGCAGGCTAATCAGCTCGAGCTCGCGGGGATATTGGTAACCCATCACCACTTTGACCACACGGGCGGCGTTGACGCTTTAGCCGCAGGAACAAATGTCACCGTCATTGGGCCTGCGCACTCGCCTTTCGAGGGAGCTACTCAGACGGTGGAAGGTGGTGAGCACCTTCAACTGTTTGGACTGAACATTGATGTGTTGCGAGTGCCGGGCCACACCTTAGACCATATCGCATATTACATCGCGGAACACGACGCGATTTTTTGCGGCGACACTTTGTTTAGCGGCGGCTGTGGTCGCGTATTCGAGGGTACCTTCGAACAAATGCGAGCTTCACTTGAATCCTTAAGAGCCTTGCCAGCAGCCACCCGGATTTATTGTGCACACGAATACACGGCGGCGAATTTAAGGTTTGCCGTTGCGGTGGACCCGGACAATAAAGCGCTGCGTCAGAGGGTAGCCGAGGTATCCAACTTGCGCGCGCAGAACCAGCCGACGCTGCCCTCACGACTAGCAGATGAGTGCTTAAGCAATCCGTTCCTGCGTTGGGATGATCCCGCGATCATAGCCAGCGCTCAGCAAAAAGAGCCCATTTTTACCGCAGACGATGTATTTCGTGTGATCCGACAGTGGAAAGATTCATTTTGAATTATTGGTTTCGACGTTTGACGATTCTGGTGTGTCTTAAGGTGCTGAGTGCGTGCTCGACCTTACCACAAGACTCGATCGACACACTGCAGGAAACAGCAGCAACCCAAGCGGTCGAGACAGTAAGACCGCCTTTGACGGTCGATATTACCCCAACACCACCCAAAGATTTGTGGGACCGAATCCGTCGGAATTTAGAGTGGTCCTACCCAGATCACCCTAGCGTGCTTACTCAGCGCGAACATTACCTCAAACAAAGCGGTTTATTTGAGACCTTATCAGAGCGGGCAAATTGGTATTTACACTACATTGTAGAGCAGGTCGAAGCGCGTGATTTACCCATTGAGCTCGCTCTTCTGCCGATTGTAGAGAGCACGCTGCTACCGCAGTCTATGTCACACAGAAGCGCAGCGGGTTTATGGCAAATCATGCCGAGAACGGGTAAACACCTGGGTTTGCAGCAAAACTGGTGGTTCGACGGGCGTCTGGATATTCGCGACTCTACCCAAGCCGCATTAGATTACCTTGAGACGCTGCACACTCGCTTTGACGGCGATTGGCTACTTGCTTTATCGGCCTATAACGCAGGAGAAACTCGGGTCAAACGCGCTCAGCGAGCAAATGCAAAACGCGGCTTGCCAACCGACTACTGGTCACTAAAACTACCCACAGAGACTCGACATTACTTACCTAGATTATTGGCACTGGCGCAAATCATCAAGCACCCAGAAACCTACCAGGTAAGCCTCCCCACAGTGGCGAACTCGCCCTCTTTCGCGGCTATCAAGGTCAATGGACAAATTGAAATCAGTGCGTTCGCGAGCGAGCTTGGGGTGGATGAAAGTCTGATTCGCCGTTTCAATCCAGGGGTTTTACGTTGGGCGACAGACCCCAATGGCGCGCTCGAAATTTTAGTGCCTGTTGAGTTTGCCGATTCCGCGCTAGCACTTGCCGAACAACTTCCGAGCATGCCCAGAACACAGTGGCACCGTTATACCATTCAGCCGGGAGACAGTTTAATTCGCATTGCCAAGCGTTTTGACCTAGAGGTCTCGCTTTTGCGTGCCGCCAATGACATCGATGGCAGTCTGATTCGGGCGGGTGACACACTGATGATTCCCACAGGCGGCGACAGCACTCTCCTCGCCGATGGTCGACGCGTGTATCGAGCATCCCTGCGTTACACCGTGAAGCAAGGTGATTCACTGTATAAAATCGCCGACCGTTTTAGTATCTCGATATCCGATTTGATTGCATGGAATGCCATTGACCCCAAGGCCTATCTTCGCCCCGGCCAACGCCTCACGCTGTTCCCGTCGGAGTCGTAACATCGACGGCCACAAAACGTTGAGTATGCGTTAAAAATAAGAATACTTTGGGCTCTGACGGCACCATGGTGCTGATCAACTGAAAGTACGTTTGCAGTTGTGAGTGATAGGTGGCCCGCATCCGCTGTTCAAAAACCTCGAGCGTCTCGAAGGGTTCAGGTTTATTCGTCTTAAAATCGACGATCCAGGTGTCGTCGTTTTCCCGGGATCGCATAAACAGGTCAAGATAGTAGCTTTCGAGACGCCCCGCCACTCGGCTGGCCACGTTGTACTCGGGGTAACGGTCCCACTCGTTCCCCGTGAATAAACAGCGGGCCTCGGGGTTGTGAGCCGTTAGCGCCACGGTCTCAAGGGCCTCTTTCACGCAGCTAGCCGCTACCGTCGCCGGACACCCCAAATCCATCGCTTCACGCGTTAAGCGCAGACTTAAATAGCGATCAACGACCGGGAGCTGTCCCGCTTTTATCGCCAACTCAAACGCTTTATGTACCAAGGAACCTACGATGGCGTGAGTGTCTTGCCAGTCCTGAAAGACCTTAACTTCATGTTCTAAATGCGCATTCGAGATGACAGGTAAGGTCGGAAAAACGTCGGGGATAAACCGTGTAAGACGCATCGGGCGCATACCCTGACCCTGTTCGGGAAGGGGCTTATCAGCCGATTTTTCTTCGTGCCAGACAAGCGGAGGATTGATAATCTCCGACACCTGCCCTAATAGTGAGCCAGCACTGGGACGGCAGCGCTCTGGTTCTCCCTGAGCATAACTTGTGGTGATGCACAAGGCTCGCTTAGCCCGTGTGGCCGCAACATAAAACAACCGTTTTAGTTCATCGTTCAGCGCGAGCTTTTCTCGTTCATGCAGCCATTCTCCTAGACTTAGCTCGTCTTTGGAGGCCCCTTTAGCACAGCCCAATAAAAACCCATAGGCGTGTTTAGCCGGTAGCTCTGCCCAAACAAACAGTTGCCTCGCAGATGCGCGCCCCGGTCGTCCCATCGCCGGCAACAGGACGCGATCAAACTCAAGACCTTTCGACTTGTGCATAGTCATCACCGATACAACACTCTGCGCGGGCGTTGTCAGGGTTTTGGCTTCAAGCAATTCTTCGATAGCCCAAGGCTGGTTCAAATAATCAGGATGTTCTTCAAGCACCTCGATCAACGCTTTTATGGCCGCTTGATCCGCTTCACTTGCGTAGATAGAGGGGCCCGACAAAGCCATCCACAAAAACTCGAGCCACAGTCGAGTACTGCGGCGTCCTCGGTAGTGCTGAGCCCAAGCCAATACACGATTAAAATGCGACAAGGCGGGTAAGACGCTTGTGTCATCGCACTCAGTTTCAAGTTCCCGCAAGGTCTCACACCAGTCCCCGGTTTGCAGGCTCGAGTGAATGGTTTGGGCGCAGTGCAACAGGGCTAGAGGCGCGCCCAGCCAAGGTGCTCTTAAACACGTCATCGCCGCCAAGGTATCGCTAGGGTCGACAATGAGCCTGAGGATGTAAATCAAGTCATGGACCGCCGAATTGTCCGAGATGCGCTCGACGTCAGAAGACTTAAACGGAATACCTGCATCTTTCAATGCCCGCATAATCGGGGCAAGCTGGCCCCGTGTGCGACCAAGCACGGCGATCGTTTGCAGAGGATCTACCGCGATCCACTGTTTAATGCGCTCAACAATGAATGAAGTCTCGTGCGCGGCCTTGGCATCCTGAACAAAGGCATGGTATTCAATTTCGCTATCGCCATCCAGTACCGGCTCGGCAATGTTCGCAGTCAGCCGATTGATCATGCCTGATCGTGGGTTGCGGTCCCCAGCGAATACGGTATTGACCCAGTCGACGATGCCTCGAACTGATCGAAAATTACGATTGAGATCCAGTCGCTCTAATCTAAGTCCATTAAAGCCCTCTTCAATCGCTCGCACGAACAAATCGACCTGCGCACCTCTGAACCGATAAATGGATTGCATCGCATCACCCACCACAAACAGGGTTTTGGGCGCATTAGGATTCTCTTGGTTATACTCGTGCCATCCGCGTGTTAATCTGCGAATCAGCTCAAACTGGTGCGTTGAGGTATCTTGAAACTCATCCACCAACAGATGATGAATGCTGTAATCCAGCTTGAGCGCTAAGTCACTCGGTAAGTCATCTTCTCCCAGAGCTTCGAGAGCAGCAGCGGCAATCTGAGTGAAGTCGACCTCTCCTCGCTGTTGGCATTGCCACCAAAACGAGGCCAGCAGATGCGGAAGGATGGACACTGTGCTGGTAACGACTTGCCAGTCCTGATCCTCCTCTAGGGATTCGGGCATTCGCTGGATACCCTCAAATATGGATGTAGAGCAGGTATTTTTAAGATCAGCAACGATCGCGTCGCGCAGGATCTTTTGCGGCGACTTTGAGGGAAAACCCTCGTTCGCCGTCACGCGTGTCCGCCACTCGTCCTTCTGAGTCAGCAGAAAACAAGCAACTCGTCGCCATGAAACAATTGAATCACTGGCATGCAAAGGCTTGTAGTCAGACTTTTCCTCGATACTCAAAAGATTCAAAACTTCTTGCAATTGCGCTCGCCAAGGCTCCAAATCTTGGTTTAATTGACGTACTCGGCGCTGGCATTCCATCGACCAAGTATCCCGCATGTACCGCAATGCATCGTATTCACGCTGCCCCGGAAAAAGGGCGAGCTGCCACTGGTCACGCTTGGCTAGCAACTGTGAAAGCCAGGCCACTACCTCGTCCCAACGATTACCGAGAACGGCTATGATAGGGGCTAGCAGTTGTTGCAGGGGCTCATCACAGTGGGTCAACAAATCCAGTACTGCGCCCCGGTATAACTCGGAGGCTGGTTCCGCCGGCGTCAACTGCCCTCCTGTCCGACTGACCAAAGGCATTTGTTTAACCAACACGGCACAGAACGAGTCAATGGTCATAAATTGAAGACGCTGTATATGCTGTGGCAAGGCCCAGCCCTGCTTCTCAGCGTTCGCCAAGGCTTGCTTGGCTAAGACTAGAGTCTCACGTTCATACTCCTTAACCTCAGACACCTGCTTGTTTTGTGCCATTTCAAAGGCGTCTGCGATACGAGCGCGCATTTCAGCAGCTGCTTTGCGGGTAAAGGTAATCGCCACAATGTGCTCCGGATGAGACACTCGCGCCAAAAGTGCCAGGGTGCGCTGTACCAAGAGACTGGTCTTCCCCGATCCGGCTGGGGCCACCACACAGCAGCTAAGCTTTGGATCGACGGCTCGTGCGCGCTGAGTTTGATCACTCATTCGCCTCTCCCTCGTCATCGTCAATTCGGCCCACGCGGCACATCCCAGCGAAGTCGCAATAGCGACACGCTTTGGCCGAGGGACGCACCGAGGCTTCACCGGTTTCTACTTCGACGATGAGCTCCCCAATAGCTTGTCGCCAATGCTGGATTTGTTTCCCCCAGTCATCAATGACTTTAACCCCCTTCGCAACCTCAATGGCGCTTACCCCAGCGAGCTTTGGTGGTTTTGTGGACGATATTTGCGCAACCGCGCAAGCTTTGGCCTGATCGCCCAGCGCCAAGGTATAGAGCGGTAATTGCGCTTGCTCAAGCCGGCCCTCAGACCAACTCGTTATGCTTGGGGCACTACTCTTGTAGTCCAAAACCAGGGTCGCCCCATCGTGCAATCGATCCATCCGGTCCAATCGGAGCTTAAAGCGCCAAGCCCCAATCTGAACTTCGTGTGCCTGTTCATGTTCAATCACGGTGAAGGGTTGACGCTGGGCTTCCAACGCTACCCATGCCTTAATCGCCGTTTCAAGGCGAAGCTGTTCAGCTTGCAAGGCCAAAGGCGGCAGCAAAGCCCTGCGTTCGGCCGTGATCTCGCCCAAGGCGCGGGTCACTGCCAAACCGACATCGCCCTCGCTTAACTGCGCCAATTCTGTTTTGGAGCGCCACAACAGTTCCATAGCTCGGTGTAAGATCAATCCTTGCTCTTTGGGATGTAAGCCTTGTGACAACCTAAGTGCCTCAGGAACACCCAGTCGATAGCGGCTGTAGGCCTGCATGGGGCAAGTGGCCTGAACGCCCAGACGATAAGCCCCGCCCTGTAGGTCGCCCCCAAGCTCATCCAACGGCACGCCCCTTGATTCGAGTTCTACCACCCAATGCCCTGGCAGCATGTGTGGCTCGGCTGGTGCGACCGGGACAGCGCGCTGCACTAGATGTTGCAAAATAGGCGTGACCGCTACCCTGCTGTCGTCTGCCACCGCGACGTAGCAAAAACGTATTGCCCCACTCCGAGCCTCGAGTCCGCTCAAAAGTCGTCGAGCTAAGCCATACTCTTGTTGCTCATCGCAACGGGGCAAGGCGTACTCTCGTTGCAAAATCTTGGGCAAAAAGGGAGAGGTCGCCAGGCGTTCAGGAAAATGCCCCGCGACCGTATCCAGTACGATCACCTCGTCGAAATGCAGCCCCGATGCCTCGAGTGTGCCCAAGACTTGAATTGCCTGGTCATCGGTCTCTGGCTGAAACACTTGGTTTTGCAAGCTGCGCTCGAGCAGACCTATCGCGTCGCTACACGACCATCGTGCTTGCAAGGCATCCCACCGTGTAAGCGCTCGAAGCGTCCGTTGCCATAAGGAAAATGCCTGATACTCAACGCTATCCAAACCCCGATTACCCGGCCAGCCGGCGCGACTTAGAACATTTTCCCAAGCTTGTACCTGATCAAACACGAGGGTCTTGTTGAGCTTCAATCGCGAGCTGAGCCACCAGCGAGCGAGCTTGGGATCAGGGGTATCCTTGGACATGACGTCGAACAGTCTCAATAACTCTGCTTCGCCTAATTGACTGGGTGAGAGCTCGTAAAGAGCTTCTCTCAGGACTGCGTACTCGGTGTGCGAGGCACACAAGTCAAGATAGGGCGAGCGAGCGAGCATCAACAGTTCCGACGGTGCCAGTGTTCCGGCAGATAATCTTAACAGTGCTATCGCCTGTTTTATCAGCGGCACGTCGAGCGCGGGTATACCCGCTGAGAAATTTACAGGGAGGCTGGTGTAGTCCCCCAATTCCCGATCAAAGGCCCGACGGAGTTGATACTCCAAACGCTCGCGTTGCTGGGTCAAATCCGGCACGACAATACCAAGCCGTTGCTCAGGCTTCGTCATATAGTGCGCTTGAGCCCAAAGAGCCACTTGTCGCAACTGGGCATCGTTATCCTCAAACGCATAGACCTGCCCCCGCTGCCCTAGGACTTCGGCCTCAGTACTCGAGTGGATAAATTCTAATGCGCCGCTCATCCCCTCACACACTCTGCGCTGAAGTGGCGTAAACGTATCGAACTCTAGCAGCACCAATGTGCAACGATTAACGCAACGATGATTGCTGAGTGCCTGCCATTGTTGGGCTTGCGAGTGCAAGTCGTCGAGCTTAAGCCTTGCCTCGAAGTGCTGACTCCAGCGGTAAAACATCCTGCACTCGCGATCACTGCCCTGCATCGATTCAAAACGCGGGTCTGAGCGCAAATCATAATGATACATAAGCTCGTACGCCTTGTAGGCCTCCACAGCGAGGGCTTTTGGACTCAACCAGCCCGTCGTGTGATCCTCTGGCATGTCCTGCTGGATCAGCTGCTCCCAGAGGTAGAGCGCTTGTTGCTGGTCTAAACCGGGCGCTAAGCGCGCGCTCTCGAGCCATCGATGAAATAAGCGGTTCAAGGACATCACGGGCAGTTTGACCCACGATGGATTACCTTGCTTTGTTTGATAAAGGTCATAGGCCTGGCTAACGGCCCGAGCCAACCGTTCATTGGGCGTGACAAACACGGTGTCTTCTCGAAGCAGTGGCAATATCACATCAATGTCATACAGTGCCTGTAGCATCTATTCGCCCCGAACAGGGCGCCACACTACCCTTTAGCCTCGTAAATCGGTAGAATCCGCGCCCTTAATACATCAAAGTTGTGCACACGTCTGTGCGCTGGGTTTGTTTCATGAAAAAAATTGCTATTCAAGATATCAATATCGAATCACAAAGTCTTCTGATTACGCCGCAAGACCTCAAAAAAGCCGTGCCAGCGTCGGACGCCGCCTATGCCCAGGTCGCTGAGTCTCGCCAGGTAATCCGCGATATTTTGGATGGCAAAGATCAGCGCTTATTCGTTGTAGTCGGGCCTTGTTCGATTCACGACACCAAGGCGGCACTCGACTATGCGACGCGTTTAAAAGCTCTGTCCGACGAAGTTTCTGACACCCTGTACGTGGTGATGCGCGTTTACTTCGAAAAACCCCGCACGACGGTGGGCTGGAAAGGTTTGATTAACGACCCCTATCTTGATGACTCTTTTGCTATAGAAGATGGTTTAAAAATTGGCCGTAAGTTGTTGTTAGATATATTAGAATCTGGACTGCCAACCGCAACCGAAGCACTGGACCCCATATCACCTCAGTACCTCCAAGATCTCATTTCATGGTCGGCCATTGGCGCCCGAACCACCGAATCGCAAACCCATCGCGAGATGGCCAGTGGCCTCAGCAGCCCTGTTGGCTTCAAAAATGGCACCGATGGGGGTATAGAGGTCGCGACCAACGCCATCAAATCGGCAGCCAAACCCCACCGATTCTTGGGCTTATCTGGTGACGGACGAGTCGCAGTGATTACAACCTCTGGAAACCCCTATGCTCACGTGGTATTGCGGGGCGGCAGCGATGGACCAAACTACGACTCCGTTCATGTGGCACTGGTTGAACAGTCCTTGGCAAAAGCGGGACTGCCTAAAAATATCATGATTGACTGCAGCCACGCCAACTCAAGTAAAAAACCGGAGCTGCAACCTTTGGTGCTGGAGAATATCGGACACCAGATCGCGGATGGCAATACATCCATTACCGGACTGATGATCGAAAGCCACATTCACGCTGGCAATCAGAGCGTACCCGAAGACTTGAGCCAATTGCAGTACGGCGTCTCAATCACTGACGGCTGTATTGACTGGGAAACGACCGAGACCGCCCTGCTCAATCTGCGCGACATGATTAAGCAGTCGCTGGCCAATCGTCGCTCCGGTAGCTAGCACGCCAGTGGACGGAGCGCCTTGCGCCGCCGCCCTAGCCACCGGACCGATTGGTTTTTAATAATACGCTTGTGAGCGATCGGAGTGGTCTGTCACGTCCCGCACACCCTTCAGCTCGGGAATTTGCTCTAGCAGGCTCTTTTCGACGCCACCTTTAAGCGTTTGGTCAACCATGCCGCATCCCTGGCAACCACCGCCAAACTGCAGAATCGCCACAAAATCCTCTGTGATCTCGACCAATGAAACCTCACCGCCATGAGCCGCCAAGGAGGGATTTACCTCGTTGTAAAGCACATAATTAACACGGTCTTCGATCGGACTGTCGTCCCCGACTCTCGGCAACTTCGCGTTGGGCGCTTTAATTGTGAGCTGACCACCCATGCGATCTTTGTTGTAATCGACCAGGGCGTCCTCTAAGAACGGCACGCTGCGCCCCTCTACAAAGGCAGTGATAGGGCCAAAGGTCTGTGACTCATCCCCTTCTTTGATATCACCGTCGCGACAGTAAGCGATACAAGTTTCCGCTTTTGGGGTGCCGGGCTGGTTAATAAAGACACGCACCCCTAATACCCCCTCCTGCTTTGCCAGCAGATCCGCGAGGTAATTCTGAGCCGATTCGGTAATCGTAAACATACAGCTGTTTATCCTTAGCAAAATACTCAAGTATTTTACCAAGAAGCCTGATTAAAATGGAATAAAACTTGGCGCAATTTGGCAATAATTGCGAACCGACAGCCCATCTTTGCGACAAATCTGATAGACTCCGCGCCGTACCAAAAGACGAGTCGAACATGCCAGATCAACGCCCCTCTCTCGAACAAGTTCTGCAAGAGCGCATACTCATTATCGATGGTGCCATGGGCACCATGATCCAAGGCTATAAGCTCGCTGAGGCTGACTATCGCGGCGCGCAATTTGCGACTTTTGACGGTGATTTAAAGGGCAATAATGATCTCCTCTGCCTGACTAAGCCAGATCTTATTCTCGAGATTCACAAAGCCTTTCTGGAGGCTGGTGCCGATCTCATTGAAACCAACAGCTTTAATTCGACGGCTGTGGCGCAGGCCGACTATGGCTTAGAAGTACTCGCTGACGAACTGAACCGGGCCGCTGCACGAATTGCCCGTGAGGCCGCGGATTACTACAGCGCACTGACGCCGGAAAAACCTCGCTATGTCGCCGGCGTTCTGGGCCCGACGCCCCGCACAGCATCGATTTCTCCGGACGTCAATGACCCCGGGGCCCGCAACATAGACTTTGATACCTTAGTGACAGACTATCGCGTTGCCGCCACGGCCTTGTTAGAAGAAGGTGTCGATATTTTAATGATCGAGACCATCTTCGATACGCTCAACGCTAAAGCAGCGCTCTATGCCGTACACGAAGCCTTTGATCTAACCGGTATCAAGCGCCCAATCATGCTGTCTGTGACTTTTCCAGATACCAGCGGGCGGATTTTATCAGGACAGACGGCGGAAGCGTTTTGGAACTCCATCGCGCATGCCAAGCCTTTGATCGTGGGTACAAACTGCGGTCGCCGGTTCAAAGAAATTCGGCCCTACGTCGAGGCCTTGGCCAATGTCGCTGACTGCTATTTCAGCGGTCACTTTAACGCAGGTCTACCCAACGCGTTCGGTGAATACGATGAAACCCCAGAAGACATGTTTGCGGACCTCAAAGATTTTGCGCAGCGGGGTTTCCTGAACCTTGCCGGCGGCTGTTGTGGCACCCGCCCCGAGCACATCAAAGCGATCTCGCAAGCGGTTTCTTCGTCGCAGCCTCGACGTCTGCCCAAACTCAACCCCGGCTGTTATCTAAGCGGCTTGGAACCTTTTAATATCACCTCAGACTCCTTGTTCGTGAATGTTGGGGAACGCTGCAATGTGACGGGTTCGGCCGCATTTAAACGCCTCATCATTAACGAACAGTACGAAGACGCTTTAGCGGTGGCGCGCACCCAGGTTGATGACGGCGCTCAGATCATTGACATCAATATGGATGAGGGCATGCTGGATGCCCAGAAGGCGATGGTTACCTTTCTGAATTTAGCCGCCTCTGAACCCGAGATCAGCCGAGTTCCTTTCATGCTCGACTCGTCGCGCTGGGACGCCATCGAGGCAGGCCTCAAATGCGTTCAGGGTAAATGCATAGTTAATTCGATCAGCTTGAAGGAAGGCGAGCAGGACTTCCTCGATAAAGCACGCTTGTGTCAACGATTTGGCGCCGCGGTGGTCGTAATGGCCTTTGATGAAGATGGGCAAGCAGACACGCTCACGCGTAAAACCGAGATCTGTCAGCGCTCTTACACCCTATTGACACAAACACTGGATTTTAATCCTAACGACATTATTTTCGACCCCAATATTTTTGCGGTCGCGACGGGCATCGACGAGCACAACAACTACGCGGTCGATTTCATCGAAGCGACACGCTGGATCAAACAGAATCTGCCCGGCGCTCTGGTATCGGGTGGTGTCAGCAACGTATCCTTCTCATTCAGAGGCAACAACCCGGTTCGAGAAGCTATCCATTCGGTTTTTTTGTACCATGCGATTAAAGCTGGGCTGGATATGGGTATTGTGAACGCCGGTCAGCTCGCGGTGTATGACGAACTGCCCACAAGCTTAAAAGAAGCGGTTGAAGACGTCATTCTTAATCGCCGTAATGACGCGACCGAGCGCCTTTTGGGGATTGCTGAAGACTATCGAGGCGATGGCACCGCCACACAAAAAACCGAAGATTTGGAATGGCGGTCTTGGCCTGTCGCCAAACGTATCGAGCACGCCCTTGTGAAAGGCATCAACACCTATGTCATCGAAGACGCCGAAGAGGCGCGCAAGTCGTTCGACCGCCCCATAGAGGTCATCGAAGGCCCCCTGATGGACGGTATGAACGTGGTCGGCGATTTATTTGGCGAAGGGAAGATGTTTTTGCCGCAAGTCGTGAAAAGCGCTCGTGTGATGAAACAGGCCGTCGCGTATCTGCAGCCGTTTATCGAGGCAGAAAAAACTCAAGGTAGCGGCAGCAATGGTAAAATCTTGATGGCTACGGTCAAGGGCGACGTGCACGACATCGGCAAAAACATCGTTGGTGTTGTTCTGCAGTGCAATAACTTCGAGGTCATCGACCTCGGTGTGATGGTGCATTGCGAAACGATCCTGCAAGCCGCAAAAGAACACCAAGTCGACATTGTCGGCTTGAGTGGTTTGATCACGCCCTCACTGGATGAAATGGCTCACGTCGCCGCCGAAATGCAACGACAGGGCTTCGCTATCCCTTTGATGATAGGCGGCGCCACCACGTCTAAAGCCCATACGGCTGTTAAGATAGCGCCCCAATATCAAAATGATGTTGCGGTATACGTACCTGACGCGTCACGCAGCGTCGCCGTAGCGACCGCGCTCTTGGGTGAGCAAAAGCCGGCGTTTCAACAGGCCCTGGCACAGGAGTACGAGACGGTACGCGAACGGGTAGCCAATCGACAACCCTTAAAACCGGCCCTGTCATACGAGCACGCCCTAGCCCGTCGATTTAAACCCGACTGGGACACTTACACTCCTACGAAGCCGACATATACGGGCGCCAAAGCCATCAGCGTTCCCTTAAGCGAGTTAGTGCCGTATATCGATTGGACACCGTTTTTCCTGACTTGGGAATTGGCCGGTAAGTTTCCTGCGATTCTTGACGATCCTATCGTTGGCGAACAAGCGCAGTTACTCTATCGCGATGCCCTATCCATGCTTGAACAGATGGTTGACGAGCAATGGACGGAGGGTAAAGCGGTGGTCGGTTTCTGGCCTGCGGCGAGTCGTGGTGACGACATTTTGGTATACCGAGACGAACAACGTAAAGAGGTGCTAGAGGTACTGCACCAAGTCCGGCAACAGGCAAACCCCGGCGACGAGACCAAACCCACTTACTCATTGGCCGACTTTTTGCCCCCAGAAGAGCAGTCAACAGCCGACTACTTGGGCGGCTTTTGTGTAACCACAGGCCACGGCATTGACGAGCGAGCCAAAGCTTATGAGTCCGCCGGAGACGACTACAACAGCATCATGATCAAGGCGCTGGCCGATCGCTTGGCTGAAGCTTTGGCGGAATACATGCACGAAAAGGTGAGGCAAGTACTTTGGGGTTACGCGCCGGAGGAAGCGCTCGATCATGCCCAGCTGATCAAAGAGTGCTATCAAGGGATCCGACCTGCACCGGGCTACCCTGCTTGCCCAGACCACTCCGAGAAAGCCACGCTGTTTCGGCTTCTTCAGGCAAGCCAACACTGTAATGTTGAGCTAACGGACAGCTACGCAATGACGCCCACCGCGGCCGTCAGCGGATATTATTTTGCGAATCCAGCATGCCGCTACTTTAATGTGGGCAAACTCTCTAAGGATCAAATCGAAAATTTGGCGTTGCGTAAACAGCAAAGTGTCGCCACAATCGAACAATGGTTGCGGCCCAATTTAGCCTATTAACAAGGACTCATAACAGTGACAGAGCAGCATCAAAACACCCCGAAAGACGATTCTAAAATGGGTCTCTGGGACATCGTAAAAAGTGTTTTTGCAGCCGGCTTAGGCGTGCAGAGCAGCAAGAATCGGGAACGCGATTTTAAACAAGGCAACGCAAAGGTTTTTTTTGTGGCTGGGCTTATTTTTACCGGGATTTTTATCGGTAGCGTTTACGGCGTGGTGCAAATGGTGCTGGCTAACGCGGGGCGCTAGCCAAAGCACGCTCGGTTTCAGGACGGCATACCTGACAACCACATATACACGGCAAACACGACCAAACTCACAATCGCTGTTGCAGCAATAGCGTCAGCACGCCCATCTTCATCTCTTTCCATATCCGACATCGTCTTCTCCAAGGCAAAATAGTAAGAGACCGTAGTATAGGGTTTTCGAGCAGGACTGACTACTACTACAAAACGGTTCTAAGCATAGAAAAAACTAAACTAATGCTCGTGCCCGAATGTTTGTTAGAGTCCACGCCTCAATACTCTAGTGGATGCAAAGCATGTATCAATACGATCATTATGATCAATCGATCGTGGATCAACGAGTCTCGCAATTCAGAGATCAAACACAGCGTTTTCTGAGCGGAGATCTGAGCGCGGAGGCGTATCAGCCGCTACGGTTGCAAAACGGCTTATACATCCAACGCCATGCGCCGATGCTGAGAATTGCCGTGCCCTACGGCATGATCAATAGCACGCAAGTACGCGCCATTGCCGAAATTACTCGTAAATACGATCGTGGCTATGCACACATCAGCACCCGCCAAAACATTCAGATCAACTGGCCAGAGCTAGCGCGTGTACCAGACATCTTGGCGGATTTGGCTAAGGTTCAAATGCACGCCATTCAAACCAGTGGAAATTGCATTCGTAATATCACGACGGATCAATTCGCGGGGGTCGTTGAAGGCGAGTCGTTGGACCCACGCCCTTATTGCGAGATACTGCGTCAATGGAGCACTCTACATCCCGAATTTGCGTTCTTGCCCCGGAAGTTCAAAATCGCGATATCGTCTAATGCGACAGATCGCGCCGCAATACTCGCCCACGACGTAGGCATCGAACTCAAACAGCACAAAGAGCAAGTGGTCGCCGACGTCTACGTGGGTGGCGGTCTTGGGCGGACACCCATTATTGGAGCTCTTCTCAAGTCCGATTTGCCAGCTACCGAACTGATTAGCTACCTAGAGGCCGTCATTCGCGTGTACAACCAATTTGGGCGTCGAGACAACAAATATAAGGCCCGCATTAAAATACTCGCCAAAGCCATGGGGATCGAGGCTTTTGCCGCCAAGGTGGACGCGCAATGGCAACTAAAAAAACACTCTGAGCTGAGTTTGACCCCCGCCGAAATACAGCGTGTCAGCGCTTATTTTTCCGCACCAAACTACTCGATCACGGATGCCTCGGCGTCTTCCACCTTAGAGCAACAACTCGCCGACAACCGTCTCTTCGCCCGTTGGTACGAAAGAAACACCCTAGCCCACCGGCAGCCAGGCTACCGCATCGTCAATATCGCGCTCAAAACCGCGGGTACAGCCCCGGGAGATATCACCCACGAGCAGCTAGATGTACTGGCTCAACTGGCCGATGAGTACAGTTTTGGCGAGCTAAGAACAACACACCAACAGAACATCGTCCTTGCGGACGTCGCGCTAGAGCGTCTTTATGAACTCTGGCAGTCTCTGCAAATCCACGACTTAGCCAGTCCAGTTATCGGCACCCTACACGACATGATCTGCTGCCCTGGAGGAGACTTTTGCTCGCTCGCAAACGCGAAGTCTATTCCCATCGCACAGGCGATCCAGGAACGATTCAACGACCTTGACTACGTGTACGACCTCGGGCCCATCGAACTCAACATCAGTGGCTGCATGAACGCGTGCGGGCATCACCACATCGGTCACATTGGTATTCTCGGCGTCGATAAAAAAGGGCGCGAATTCTACCAAGTGTGCCTAGGAGGACGACAAGGTCGCGAAGCTTCGATAGGAAAAATCCTAGGTCCCTCGTTTGGTGCCGACGACATGCCCGACGTCATTGCAAACATACTCACGGTTTACCTTGAAGCACGCCAAAACGAAGAAACTTTCATTGATACCTATGACCGCATTGGGATCGACCCATTTAAAGAGGCTGTTTATGCAACATCTCACTAATACCGCCATAGATACCGAAACTTATCTGTTCAGCGTTGTCGATCCCGCGACAGCAGAGAGACAAAGTATTGCGCCAACCCTTACCGATTGGGTCGAGGCGGATATTAAGCCCTCTCGGGTCACGATCGCGCCAGGCGATGATTTTTCAGGCATACTCAATCAACTGCACAAACTGCAGATGATCGAAATTCAGTTCCCAGTCTTTACCGACGGACGGGGGTTTTCAACCGCGCGAGAATTACGCGAACGCGGCTACACCGGCACCCTACAGGCAACCGGTGCGTTTATACTTGACCAAATTGAGTATCTCTGGCGTTGTGGCTTTAATGCCTTTGAATTTCAATGTGCGACGCAAGCTAAGCTGGCACAAGTTCGCTTAGAACAGCGCCAAGAAGTGTATCAAGGTGATGCAAGACAACCTCTGCCCCTGTTTCGCCGCCGTTGCAACTAGACTAGAGAAACACCGCAAAGCCGACTACACTGGGCGTTCTAAGTTTTGACTCATACCTTATGGATGCCCACAATTTAACGTTTTCGTTTTTCCTCATTTTTAGCGGTGCGGCCATTTTAGCAACGATCGCCCTATACACCCGCCAACCCTTAATTATCGCTTATATCGTCCTAGGAGGCCTGCTGGGCCCCTCTGGCGTTCAACTCGTGACAGATCTAAGCCTGCTCGAAGATATCGCCCACATTGGCATCATTTTTTTGCTATTCCTTTTGGGTTTAGATATGCAACCTTCGGCCCTGATTGCTACACTGAAAAAAAGCGCACCCGTTGCCCTACTTAGCTCGGTGGCATTTTTCTGTAGTTCCGCTTTTTTGACGGTGTTGTTTGGCTTTGGGCTGCCCGAGGCGGCCGTGATCGGCGCCGCAATGATGTTTTCATCGACAATCATCGGCATCAAATTGCTACCTACGACGGTCCTGCACCATCGACATATTGGCGAAATGATGATCGGTTTGTTACTACTGCAAGATATTATCGCCATCGTGGTCTTAATCGCACTGAATGCGCTGGGTGACAGTGCCAACGAGGGCCAACTGGCAGGTGCCATCATTAGGCCGGCTTTAGGTTTACCGCTGCTGATTGTTGCCTGCTACAGTTGCGTACGCTGGTTGGTCTTACCCCTTTTAGCCCGATTCGATCGCTTTCAAGAGTACCTGTTTTTGATGGCTATCGGATGGTGCTTGGGAATAGCGGAACTCTCTGCAGCGATAGGGCTAAGCGCTGAAATTGGTGCCTTCGTGGCCGGCGTCACAGTGGCAACCAGTCCGATCTCTCAGTTTATTGCAATCAGCTTGAAGCCCTTGCGGGATTTTTTCTTGGTGCTGTTCTTCTTCTCTGTTGGTGCACGCCTAGAAATCGCAGCACTTCCCCAAGTCATGGGTACCGTTTTGGTCTTAAGCGCCGGCGTCTTGCTGTTTAAGCCACTGGTCTACCGTCTGTTACTAGGCAGCGTTAGCGAGAAGAAGGCTCTGGCCTGGAACATGGGTTTTCGTCTCGGGCAAGCCAGCGAATTTTCACTGCTGATTGGTTACGTGGCGCTGGCGCAGGGTTTATTGTCGGTTCAAGGAGCCGTTGTTATCCAAGCGGTTAGCATACTGACTCTCTTGGTATCGTCTTATGTCGTAATACTTAACTTCCCTACCCCAATCGCAATCTCAGACGACTTACGACGAGACTAAAAAAACCCAGCTCAAGGCTGGGTTTTACTCAATCATACGCACTGGGTGCTTACAAGGTAGCCTCTAACTCAGGCAGGGCCGCAAACAAATCGGCGACCAAACCATAATCGGCGACTTGGAAGATAGGCGCGTCTTCGTCTTTGTTAATCGCGACAATGACCTTCGAGTCTTTCATGCCAGCCAAGTGCTGAATCGCACCCGAAATACCCACTGCAATGTAAAGATCTGGCGCCACAATCTTACCGGTTTGCCCAACCTGCATGTCATTCGGCACGAAACCTGCGTCAACCGCAGCGCGAGATGCGCCAATAGCGGCACCGAGCTTATCGGCAATACCATCGAGTAGCTTGAAGTTATCGCCATTTTGCATACCACGACCACCCGAAATCACAACCGACGCAGCTGTGAGCTCTGGGCGATCAGAAACCGCAACTTCTTCACCCACAAAGCTGGAAATACCAGCGTCATGGACACTAGCCACTGCTTCTATCGAAGCACTACCGCCTTCGGCAGCCGCAGCGTCGAACGACGTACCTCGAACCGTGATCACTTTTTTAGCATCGGAGGACTGTACCGTCGCGATCACGTTGCCCGCATAAATGGGACGCTTAAAGGTATCCGCTGACTCCACTGACATAATCTCAGAAATTTGCGCCACATCGAGCAACGCCGCGACACGAGGCATGATATTTTTCGCTGACGTTGTGGCCGCAGCAATAATATTGTCATATCCCGCCGCCAGTTCGGTAACCAAGAGGCTGACATTTTCCGCCAATTGGTTCGCATAGGCCGCGTTGTCAGCGACTAAGACTTTAGCCACGCCACTGACCGCCGCAGCTTGTTGCGCCGCCGCTCCGCAGTTTGCACCCGCAACCAGAACCGTGATGTCGCCACCTAGCTCACCTGCCGCAGTAACGGCGGACAGAGTCGCTGCTTTCAAAGAATCATTGTCATGTTCTGCTAAGATTAAGGTACTCATGCTATCACCTTCGCTTCGTTTTTCAGCTTGTCTACCAAGGACGCAACGTCTTCAACTTTAATGCCAGCCTGACGCTCTGCTGGTGGTTCAACTTTCACTTGCTTCACGTGAGTCGTGACCGCGACACCCAGATCATCCGCCGTAAAGACATCTAAGGGCTTTTTCTTCGCCTTCATGATGTTGGGTAAGGACGCGTAGCGTGGTTCATTTAATCTCAGATCGGTGGTCACAATCGCAGGCAATGAAAGTTTCACTGTTTGCAAACCGCCGTCGATCTCACGAGTAACGGTCACGCTATCACCGTCGACTTTGACCTCTGACGCAAAAGTGCCTTGAGCCATATTGGTTAAAGCACCCAACATTTGCCCCGTTTGGTTGTTGTCGCCATCAATCGACTGTTTACCCAAAATCACCAGCTGCGGCGATTCTTTTTCAACAACACCCTTCAAAAGCTTCGCCACAACCAATGGCTCTACAACGCCCTCAACTTCAACTTGGATGGCTCGATCTGCGCCCAAAGCCAGCGCCGTACGCAACTGCTCTTGACAAGCCTTAGGACCCACCGAGACGGCTATGACCTCGGTAGCCACGCCCGCTTCTTTCAAGCGTACCGCTTCTTCGACTGCAATTTCACAGAATGGATTGATCGCCATTTTGACGTTGTTCAAATCAACATCTGAACCGTCTGCTTTGGCGCGTACTTTTACGTTGTAATCGACAACGCGTTTAACCGCGACAAGAACCTTCATGGATTCTCCAGTATTCGTTTGTTCATTGAATGCCACAGCCCTACAGGCACCATGGCGGCGTTCGGGCGGCTAGGATGCCGCTAAGAGCCCTAAAGGTCAACCACCCCGTGCCCTATGTGTCGTAAAATGCAACTAAATAGACGATGTACATCAAACACTAAGTCGATATAATCGAACTTCGAGTATGTTAATGCATTTACATCAAAAAAACACTTCCTACACCAAAGCGTAAGAGGACAGGATATGGAACGCGAATCAATGGAATTTGATATTGTCATCGTTGGTGCAGGCCCAAGTGGTCTGAGCGCAGCGTGCCGCATCATGCAGTTGGCCCAAGAGTCAGAGCAGGAGATCACTGTTTGCGTGGTTGAAAAAGGCTCGGAGGTTGGCGCTCATATCCTATCGGGCGCCGTGCTTGAGCCGCGTGCCCTCGACGAGTTGTTCCCCGACTGGCAGTCAATGGGAGCACCGGTCAGTAGTAAGGTAACAGAAGACACCTTTTTCTTTTATACCAGCCAACAATCCGCAATCAAACTGCCCGGCTTTGCCATTCCAAAGCCCACCCACAACGACGGTAACTACATCGTTTCGATGGGAAATGTCTGCCGCTGGCTTGCGGAGCAGGCTGAAGGACTTGGGGTAGAAATTTATCCGGGCTTCACCGCCGCCGAAATCTTGTACCACGAAGACGGTAGCGTTAAAGGCATTGCTACGGGCGAAATGGGTGTTTCCGCGGAAGGAGAACAAAAAGACAGCTATGTGCCGAGCATGGAGCTCCACGCTAAATACACCTTATTCGCTGAAGGTTGCCGTGGCCACCTCGGAAAGCAGCTGATCGACCAATTCAACCTAAATGAGGGTAAAGATCCCCAGCATTACGGTATTGGCATTAAGGAAATTTGGGAAATTCCAGCAGAGCAACACGAAGAAGGCAAAGTCATTCACGGCATAGGCTGGCCCTTATCGGAAAGTGGCTCGAGCGGTGGCGCCTTTTTGTATCACGCGGAAAACAACCAAGTGTACATCGGATTGATTACCGACTTGAGTTACAGCAATCCCCACGTAAGCCCCTATGAAGAATTCCAGCGTTGGAAGCACCACCCAGAGACTGCCAAATATCTAAAGGGCGGCACGCGCATTGCCTACGGAGCACGTGCCATTGCGAAAGGCGGCCTGAATAGCCTACCCAAAATGCACTTCCCCGGAGGCCTGATCATTGGTTGCGACGCTGGCACCCTGAACTCCGTCAAAATAAAGGGCAACCATACCGCCATGAAAAGCGGAATGGTCGCTGCTGAGACGATCGTAGCGGCACTCAAGTCGGATGCTCCCGCACCTGATCTGGTTGACTTCGATAACGCAATGAAGAACTCGTGGTTGCATGAAGAGCTTTACACAACGCGTAACTTTAGCGGCTTTATGCACAAATTCGGCAGCCTGATCGGCGCAGCCTTTGTGTGGATTGATCAAACCATCTTCGGCGGCAAACTACCCTTTACCGTCCACGATACGACACCCGATCACGCGGCACTTAAACCCGCGGCTCAGTGCAAGAAAATTTCTTACCCCAAGCCCGACAACACCTTAAGTTTTGATCGATTAAGCTCCGTCTTCTTATCGAATACCAACCACGAAGAGGATCAGCCCTGTCACCTGCGGTTAAAAGATGCGAGCATTCCACTGGGGCAAAATTTGCCCATGTATGACGAGCCAGCGCAACGTTACTGCCCGGCCGGCGTTTACGAAATTGTGGAAGACTCTGACGGCAAACGCTTCCAAATTAATTCGCAAAACTGCGTCCACTGCAAAACTTGCGACATAAAAGATCCCGCCCAAAACATCACTTGGGTAACACCCGAAGGTTTCGGTGGTCCAAACTACCCCAACATGTAAAATGAGACGGTTCCGCTCGTTAACTCAAGCGGAACCGTGTTCCCGCACTATCCAGATAAAGACCTTCCGCGTCGGTCTCGACCCACTGACACAATTGGTACCAGGTTGGGCGATCGAGCTTAGCGCACAAGCCGTAATCAAGTTGCAAGAAAGCACCTTCGTCGTTAGGGCAAAGTGCTATGGGGTAAGCGTTTGATAGTGTGTAGGCTAGATCGTTGTTCACTGTGGCCCTGATCGTCACTTGGCCCGCGACAAGCAGGTGCTCAAGTGCCACCACCCGAAGTGGGTAACCTTGGACTTGAATACGCCACTTTTCTTGGGGCGTCACAAGGTAATAGTCCAGGTCCGACTCGCGTCTGAGAATCCGTGCAAATAAGCTGACCAGCGACGCCCGCTCAATCCGAGCACCCTGGTGAAACCAACGCCCCTCAGAATCAATACGAATGTCGATATCGCCCGACAGGTCGGGCGACCAGCGCTCCAGCGGTGGCAGCTTAGCTGAGCCAACCTGCCCCTCGATGCGCTGATAAAACCCGGTCATTACTGAACGCTTGGTGGTCCAATCAAACGAACATTAACCACGCCCTCAATTGCCGAGATTCGACTTAGGGTCGCTTCGTCTGGGCAGGTTTCGACGTCGATAAGGTTATAGGCTAACTCACCACGGCTTTTGTTCAGCATGTCCGCCACGTTAATATCCGCATCCGCCAATACCGACAAAACACTTCCCAAGATCTTGGGCACGTTATTGTTGGTCACCGATATTCGGCAACCCGCTGTTCGCTCAAGGCTTAAAGATGGAAAGTTGACAGAGTTTTTGATGTTGCCGTTTTCCAAAAAGTCTTTCAACTGTTCGGCCGCCATGATTGCGCAGTTATCCTCTGCCTCATCCGTCGACGCCCCGATGTGTGGCATCAAAATCACATCATCACGACCAATGAGTGCTGGCGTCGGGAAATCAGCGATATAAGCCGCCAAATTGCCGCTATCCAAGGCTGCAATCAGAGATTCTTCGTGTACGATTTCCTGACGGGCAAAGTTCAGCAACTTGGTACCCGGCTTAACGGCACCCAACAATTCTGCGTTCACTAAATCACGAGTGGTGTCCAAAACCGGCAGATGCAGCGTAATAAAATCGCAGCGCGCGAACAAGCTTGCCAGGTTCTCAGCCCGTTGAACCTGACTGCTCAGACGCCATGCGGCCTCAACCGATAACGCCGGGTCATAACCGATCACTTTCATGCCCAACTGCAAGGCCATATCTGCGACGAGCGAACCAATCGCCCCAAGACCTACAACACCCAAAGTACGCCCCTGTATCTCAGAGCCCTTAAACTGCTTTTTCTGCGCTTCCAGCAAGGTATTTAAAGCAGCCTTGTCCTCGTGGTCAGTCAGTGTATTAACCCACTGCACACCTTCTACAATCCCTCTCGAACCTAACAACAACCCTGCCGCAACGAGCTCTTTAACCGCATTGGCATTCGCTCCTGGCGAATTAAATACAGGGATACCCTTAGATGAGCAGTGGTCGATAGGAATGTTGTTTGTCCCCGCTCCCGCTCGACCGATAGCCAATACAGAGTCCGCTATTTCGCTGGGCTGCAGTTTATGGCTACGCAGTAATATCGCGTCGGGTGTACTGAATTCACTCGCGATTTCGTAGCTCTCGCGCGGCAATCGCTCTAAGCCTTTAACAGAGATGGCATTCAGGGTTAACAATTTAAAGGGCATAAAGCCAATTCCTCGTATTACTGGTAAATTTCGATATCGGCTTGGTCACGTAGCGTTTGCGCAACACCCCGCTGCAAAGCCGTTTGCAAGCCGCGCAGATGCCGGTTTTTCATTGCCCCCAATAAATTTTCGGGCAAGCCGTTTTGATCGCCGGCTTGTACTGCAAAAACTTCATAGAGCAATGCGTCTCCGTTGGCGGCTAAGACGAAATTGCGTTTTGGCAAGTCGCTGGCCGGCTCGGCAAAAATCGCGGTTTGCCAATCCCGTGGAATGTCGCTACTGGTGCGACGAGACTGCAAAGCTACCTGCCATTCTAGTTCATGTTCTTGGGCAAGCGCTTCTATTGTTCGACCCGAGCTAAGGGCTTGTAGCAAGTCAGCGCCAAAGGATTCTAGGGCTTGCTGTTCGGCTTGAACCGTCAGTAAGCTGATAATTTTATCGCTGACCTCAACCAGCGCCTGAGGTGCTGAAGGTTTATGTTCCACAAGTTTTAAGGCGACAAACTCGGTCTCAGACACTTCAACGACTTCGCTCCATCCCTCGGTAACCACTAGGTCCGAAAAGGCCGCCGCAATCACCGCATCATCGGCCAGCACGCCAGCGCCTCCGCGACGGGTAATGGGCTCGGAGCGCTCAACACGGAGTTGTAGCGTTTGCGCGGGCTCCCGTAAATCGGTCGCGGTGTACGCCAGGTCTTTCAGGGACTCAACCTGTGAGACCAAGCGCCGCTGAGCATCCGCCTGTCCCAAACTCGATTCGAGTTCGGCCCGCATTTCAGCGAAACTCGGGGGTTCAGACGAACGCCGATCGGTTACGGTAATCAAGTGCGTACCTGCATCGGTGACCACCGGCGCAGATACTTCGCCAATGGCCAAGCGTGCAATGGCCTCTTCCATGGGTTCAGGGAACACATCACCGCCGGTGTAACCGAGATCACCACCGTCATTGCTAGAGCCAATATCATCTGATACGCGAGCGGCTACCGCACTGAAAACCTCACCAGCTGCCAGTGCCGATTGAGCGTCTTGTAGGCGCTGCGCATAGGATTCGTCGCTTTCACCATCCTCTTGAATCAGCAAAATATGTGAAACTCTCGCTTCATCTTGGTAGGCATAACTTGAAATTTCTTGCTGGTAGGCAGCTTGCAAGTCCGCCTCCGCTACGGGCTCTAAATAATCGTCAGCACGCAACACAATGTAGTCAATAACAACCGCCTCTTCCGACACGAATTGCGCGGCATTGAGGTCGTAGTAGGCTTGAACGTCCTCCTGACTCACCTCAACCGTACCGGCAAAGCGATCGGCAGCGACTTTTGCATAGCGCACACTGCGTAGCTCGCCATTGACTAGGGCCAAGGCCTGCGATTCGATGTTGGTCACGAATTCAGATGACAACAAGCCACCGTTCAGTTGGCGCACGATTTCGTCAACCCGCAAAGCGTCTCGAAAAGTCATCGGTGTAAAGCCGGCTGCCGCGAGGGACTGTTTGTACAGTTCCGCCGAAAACTTGCCCTCAATCTGAAAGGCTGGTATCTCCGCTACCTGGGCACCTAACTGGGCATCTGAAGCCGTCAAGCCTAAGGACTCCGCCCACTGCTGCTGTAACTTGTTACCGACCAAGCCCTCTAAGGCTTGCCCCGAGAGCTGAGCATCATCAATTAGGCTAGGATCAAAATTCTCTCCTAACATCGATGCGATACGCTGCTTTTGACGATTAGCGGCTTGCTGGACTTCGATTGCTCGAATTTTTGCGCCATTCACCGTGGCGACTGAGTCATCACTTCCCCCCAGCAAAATGGACTCCACACCGAACAGTGCGAAAGACAATACGATCAAACCGACAATAACTTTAAAAACAGGGCCCTGGGTGCTATTTCTAATATCTTGAAGCATGATTTACGAATCCGGTTAACAAAAAAAAGCGCACGTGTCTGTGCGCTCTAATCTTTCGAACTTACAAGCTTGGCACACGCTACGCTGAAGGCGCGTAGGATACCAAGCTTGTGGGGGGTGTTACTAGCTATTTACAGCGTCTTTTAACGCTTTGCCTGCTTTAAAACCTGGTACGTTAGCGGCCGCAATCTGAATTTCTGCGCCAGTCTGTGGGTTACGACCCGTACGAGCTGCACGAGGCTTAACTTGGAAGGTACCAAAACCCACCAAAGAAACTGAATCACCTTTCTTCAAGGCACCAGTAATAGAATCGACTACCGCGTCTAGGGCGCGACCCGCTGATGCTTTAGAGATGTCTGCTGATGCTGCGATGGCATCGATTAATTCACTTTTATTCACGCTGTTCCCCTTATGGATTGCTCAATGTAACGGCCCCAAAATGAGTCGCCGTCATAACGCTAGCCCACGTCGTTTTAACCGTCAATTGGCATAAACCAACCTCGAGCACAACGCATGCTAAACTCTTAAAACGCAGAAAAGACGGGGCTTTCCTGCTAGTGTCAAACACACCCTGACTTTATACCAGCTTGTTTACCACGGTCAACAAAGATCTGCTAATGAGGCTTAATTCTGTCCTCATTTAGCACTTTCTCATCTTTGGCCTGCTGTGCTACGGAGTCTAAGAAGGCTTCATCGGTCAGCGGTTCAGGGCGACGCTCGAGCGCCAAGTCCAGCACCTCATCAACCCACTTCACACAATGGATATTTAAGCTTTCTTTAATATTATCAGGGACTTCCTGAAGATTTCTCTCATTCTCAGCAGGTATGATTACGGTTTTAATCCCACCACGTCGGGCAGCCAAAAGTTTTTCTTTTAAGCCACCAATGGGAAGTACCTCTCCCCTCAGGGTAATCTCTCCGGTCATGGCCACATCGGCTCTTACAGGAATACCCGTTGCAACCGACACTAAGGCCGTACACATTGCGATACCCGCGCTCGGACCATCTTTTGGCGTAGCGCCTTCAGGCACATGAATGTGCAAATCGTGCTTATCATAATACGTGGCGGGAATGCCCAAACCCTGTGCTCGACTTCGAACGACAGTCGTTGCCGCGGCAATCGATTCTTGCATCACATCGCCTAAGGATCCAGTTTTGACATGGCGTCCCTTGCCTGGTACCGCCATAGCCTCAATAGTGAGCAACTCGCCGCCCACCGAGGTCCAGGCCAAACCGGTTACCTGACCGATTTTATTCTCTTCGTCGGCCACGCCATAATTAAACTTACGGACACCGAGTAACTTGTCTAAATCGGCTTCTGAGATCTGCTGCGCACCTTTATGCTGTCCTAATGCATGCGATTTGACGACTTTGCGCGCTAATTTCGCAATTTCACGCTCCAATGCGCGAACACCCGCCTCGCGCGTGTAGTACCGAATCATTCCCAACACCGCAGACTCAGAAATCTGGACCTCACCCTCTTTTAAACCGTTCACTTTCAGTTGCTTTGGAATCAGGTAGCGCTGAGCAATATTAAGCTTTTCGTCTTCGGTGTAGCCTGGAATACGAATCACCTCCATGCGATCAAGCAAAGGGCCGGGAATATTCATGCTGTTTGACGTACAAACAAACATGACATCGGATAGATCGTAATCCACCTCGAGATAATGGTCATTGAAGGCGTGATTTTGCTCTGGATCCAAGACCTCAAGCATCGCAGACGCTGGATCGCCGCGATGATCCATACCCATCTTGTCTATCTCGTCCAATAAAAACAAAGGGTTTTTAACACCCGCTTTCGCCATTTTTTGCAACAATTTACCCGGCATCGATCCGATATAAGTTCGGCGATGCCCGCGAATTTCAGCTTCGTCACGCACACCACCCAAGGCCATTCGAACGAATTTTCGGTTGGTGGCCCGCGCTACCGATTCACCCAAAGAGGTTTTACCAACCCCGGGCGGTCCGACCAAGCACAACACAGGCCCTTTCACTTTTCGGACCCGTTTTTGGACCGCCAAATATTCCAAAATACGGTCCTTGACCTCTTCAAGCCCGTAATGATCAGAATCCAGTACGGCTTGCGCGCGCTTTAGGTCGTGCTTTACCTTACTACGCTTGGACCAAGGAACGCTGACCATCCAATCAATGTAACCGCGAACGACCGAGGCCTCCGCTGACATCGGCGACATCATTTTCAGCTTAGACAGTTCGGCATCGACTTTGGCACGGGCCTCTTCTGGCATACCAGCGTCTTTAATTTTTTTCTGAATCTCTTCCAGCTCGTTAGGTGCGTCGTCTAAATCGCCCAATTCTTTCTGGATGGCCTTCATTTGCTCATTCAGGTAATACTCTCGCTGGGATTTCTCCATCTGCTTTTTGACGCGACCGCGGATTCGCTTCTCGACTTGGAACAAATCCAATTCAGCATCCATCAAGCCCATCAGGTGCGCAGCGCGTTGACTGATCGAGGCCAACTCAAGCAGTGCTTGCTTTTCCTCGATGGGCACCACAAGGTGCGCCGCAATGGTATCAATTAAGCGACCGGGCTCTTCAATGCCCACGAGTGAAGAAAGCACCTCCGCTGGCACTTTCTTGCTGGTATTGACGTATTTTTCAAACAACTCGGACGTCGACTTGTTCAAGCCTTGAGCCTCCGCCGGCGCGGGCTCTTCACACAGAATTTCACGGCAGGTTGCCATAGCGTAGGCGTGATTATCGTCAAGCCCAGACAATGCCGCCCGAAAATCGCCTTCAACCAGAACCTTGATCGTGCCGTCGGGTAACTTTAGTAATTGCAGAATTGTTGCGACGGTTCCAACCGAAAATAAATCTTCTTGTGCCGGATCGTCGTTATTTGAATCGCGCTGAGCCACCAGCAATACCTGCTTACCGTTGTTCATCGCATGCTCTAAGGCTTGGATCGACTTCTCGCGCCCAACAAACAAGGGCAAGACCATGTGCGGATACACCACAACATCGCGCAGCGGCAATAAAGGTAAAGTTAAAGTGTTGGACCCAGACATCGTATCGCTCCAAGGGTGGGGTTCACCCTATTAGATGGGGACTCTGCGCCTAATTACAAGCGCTCGGGACGATTATTCTTCGCCCGAGCTGACCTTAGGAGCAGGCTCAGTGTTTTGATAAACCAGCAGGGGCTCTGAATCACCATTAATCACCGACTCATCGACCACCACTTTGACGACATCATCGCGAGACGGAATGCTGTACATGGAATCCAGCAACACGGCTTCGAGAATCGAACGCAATCCGCGAGCGCCTGTCTTACGATCCATCGCCTTCTTCGCAATCGCCTTCAGGCCGTCTTCGCGGAAGTCGACTTCGACTCCTTCCATCTCGAACAAGCGCTTGTACTGTTTCGTGAGCGCGTTGCGAGGCTCCGTAAGGATTTGAACCAAAGCCTCGATATCCAGTTCTTCGAGGGTCGCAATCACCGGAAGGCGTCCCACAAACTCTGGGATCAAGCCATAATGCACCAGATCCTCGGGTTCCAAATCAAACAGAATTTCGCCAAATTCTTTTTTCTGCTCTTTACCCTTCACTTCGGCGTTAAAACCGATACCACCTTTTTCTGAACGGTTGGTAATAACCTTGTCCAGCCCGGCGAATGCACCGCCACAAATAAACAGAATATTGGATGTATCGACCTGTAAAAACTCTTGCTGAGGATGTTTGCGGCCGCCCTGGGGGGGTACTGAGGCGACCGTACCTTCGATCAACTTCAGCAAGGCCTGCTGTACACCCTCACCCGACACATCGCGGGTAATGGACGGGTTATCCGACTTGCGGCTAATTTTGTCGATTTCGACTTCGAGGTAGGCAGGGACGGGAGGCAGGACATCGACGTGACCACCCGCAGCGGCAACCTGGAAGGGTTCCATTTCTTCACTGCGAGGCTTCACGTGAATCATCTGTCCGGGCTTCACGCGGAAAG
>JALRFH010000140.1 GCA_023253715.1 Halieaceae bacterium | reverse complement strand
ACTAAGCTGTACCAATGTACTTTGAATAGGCTCAAGTGTGCTGGGTCGTCGGTTGATCAATATGAAACCGGCATAGCTTAGACACGCGATCAAGGCAAACGCCAATCCTACGCCATAGGTGTCACCCATACCGCTAGAGCTCGACTCAAAGTCAATCATTAACGCAAAGCCCACCAATGCCAAGCACACCATGGCCAAGCTTAAACGCGTCAGTTTTTCGCCAAAAAACACATACGCACCGACTGCCGCAAGCAAAGGCGCTAGATACATAATCATGACCGCTTCGGCCATAGGCATCAGCTCTACCGCTTTCACATAGGCCACCATGAAACCCGTCAGCGCGACGCCTGCAATCATCGACTGTAGGCTCGGTCTGAACGGTAACTTGACCCAATGCTGCTGCGTCACTCCCAACGCTAGGATGCACGCAGCACCAATAAACACACGATAAAAGGTAACGATTTCTGGGCTTGCTGCAGACCATCTTGCCAGAGGCGCGATCGTGGCCATCAGCATCGCCGATGCCAAGGTCATGACTAGGTAGCTATTCTGAGATTTGGGCATGTTCGCTCTCAATCAAAAAACCCGCTTTCAACAGCGGGCGTCTACTTATATCGTATACCTTGCAGTATACGAGGGGGGTTTCAATAAACCAACACAAGATCACCACCGGGAAAATCACCGCTTCGGAAATAGAACAAGTACTGACCTTCGAATCAAATCCAATGCCTAGCGACTGGGGATGCGTTATGATCTCCACAAATGATCAGCGATCAAGACTCAGCGAGCACCCCTGCCTTGAAACCCGAATCTGTCGAAGCATACATCGCGTCAAAACCACCCAACGCACAGCAGCGATTGCGAGAACTCAGGAGCTACCTCAAGGCGACGACACCAGAGGCTCAAGATCTGCTGAAGTGGGGCAAACCTGCCTTAGTGGACGACGGCATCTTGTTTGTCTATGCCGCAGCAAAAAACCATATTAGTTTGCACCCCACTCCCTCGGTTGTGGCGCAAATACACGATCAACTGGGCTCGCTTGAGTACTCGGAGAACACCATCAAATTCCCCATCAACGAACCCATACCCGAGGGATTAGTGACAACAATTGCCGAGTTGCGAGTGTTCGAAAAAAATTCGCTGGGCATCAAATGGCGCTAGGGCTCGGGTTTTAGGCTGATACAAAAAAGCCCGCTACCAGGAACGGGCTTCTGCGGCGATAGACTGATTTAACTGGAGAACTTAAAGTCAGCGAACATATCTCGCAAGGTCGTTTTCTGGATTTTCCCGGTTGCGGTGTGCGGCATTTCATCAATGAACTCGACCGCGTCAGGTGTCCACCACTTGGCGATCTTACCGTCGAACCATTCGGTAATTTCCTCGGCGGATAAATCAGCGCCCTGTGCGTTGCGCACCACAATCAACAAGGGCCGCTCGCCCCACTTATCGTGAATTCGGCCAATGACCGCAGCTTCTGCCACTTTGGGGTGGTCGGTCGCTACGTTTTCGACATCGATTGACGAAATCCATTCACCACCCGACTTAATCACGTCTTTGGTTCGATCGGTAATAGCGATATAGCCGCGAGGATCAATGGTCGCCACGTCGCCCGTTTCAAACCAACCGTCATCGCCGTGCGCAGAACTGCCCTCTAGCTTATAGTAAGCGCTACAAATCCAGGGACCGCGAACTTTGAGTGAACCAAAGGCCACGCCATCCCACGGTAACTCGTTGTTGTCATCATCGGTGATTTTGACTTCACAACCGTAAATAGGACGCCCTGCTTTTAGACGCAATTTCGCGAATTCGTCGGCTGGCATTTCATCGCGAATATCCATGCTAGGGTTCGTAGTGCCCAGCGGGCTCATTTCAGTCATACCCCAGCCTACGCGCGTTTCTACGCCGTAGGTGTCAAAGTCTTCCATGATCGATAAGGGACAGGCAGAACCGCCCACAATCACACGTTTTAACGTATCCACTCGCAGATTTGCCTGCTTGAGGTAATTAATCAAGCCCAGCCACACCGTTGGCACACCTGCAGAGAAGGTCACGCCTTCCTCGTTGATCAGAGCAGCCAGCGTTGCACCATCACCCATTTTATTACCGGGCATGACCATTTTAGCGCCAATCATTGGGCATCCGTATGGCAAGCCCCACGCATTCACGTGAAACATCGGCACGATGGGCAAAATCACATCAGCCTGCCCCAAGCCCATCGCATCCGGCATCAAACCTGCGTAAGCGTGTAATATGGTGGAGCGGTGCGAATACAAAACACCTTTGGGGTTACCCGTAGTACCCGAGGTGTAGCACAAAGCACAGGCCGCATTTTCATCGACGTCTGGCCACTGGTAATCGGCCGCTGCTGAGGCCACTAAGGTCTCGTAGCATATGGCATTGGGAAGCGTGGTCTCTGGCATTTGATCTTCACTGATCATCACCACGTAGCCTTTAACCCCGGGGCATTGGTCGGCGATTTTCTCTACCAAGGGC
>JALRFH010000034.1 GCA_023253715.1 Halieaceae bacterium | reverse complement strand
TGGGAACGTACGCCCCCTGTGCGTTATCGCAAGTCCGGTCCGGATCGGTGGATTGAACTTACGATAACCGAAGGCCGCAATCGCCAAGTGCGCAGAATGACCGCCGAAATCGGTTTCCCGACTTTGCGATTGGTCCGGTGGCGGATCGGCGATTGGACACTTGATGGAATAGAAAATGGGGCCCACAGGATTGTCCCATAGGCCCCATCTTTCATCTTTGTAAAAATACTCGCGCCGCAGGCTGGTGGGCTATGCCCACCATTCCCTAGATGGCTTTGGGTTGCAGCTCGACATAGGCATCATATTGCGACAAGAACACCTTGCCCGTCATTTCATCCAAGAAATGGCTGCGTTTCAGGCGGTCCATCACGGGGCCTTTGACCTCAGACATATGCAATTTAATCCCCAAATCCTTAAGCCGTGTGTTGATGGCCTCAAGGCTTTCAAGCGCGCTCATATCGATTTCATTCACGGCAGAACACATCAACACAACGTGGCGGATCGGTTGGTCACATGCGACCCGATCATATACCAAATCCTGCAAGAACGACGCGTTCGCGAAATACAGGCTTTCATCAATCCGCAATGTGACAACGGATGGATGTGTTTCCACCTCGTGGCGATTGATGTTGCGGAAGTGCTGGGTTGTCGGAACAAGACCCACTTCGGCAACATGTGGTTTCGATGTTTTGTACAGGAACAATCCAATAGACAGGATCACGCCTGCGGAAACACCCACCTCAACGCCCATTCCCAAAGTCAGGAAGATTGTGGCGAACACAGCCGTAAAGTCGACTTTGGAATAGCCCCAAGTTTTTGTCAGGATTGAAAAATCAACCAATGACAAGACTGCGACGATAATCGTTGCGGCCAATGTCGCCTTTGGAAGGAAGAACAACAAAGGTGTCAACAATAGCGCGGCCAAACCAATCCCGATTGCGGTAAAGGCACCTGCTGCGGGCGTTTCGGCACCGGCGTCAAAGTTCACAACCGACCGTGCAAATCCACCTGTCACAGGATAGCCGCCCGAAATCGCAGATGCGATGTTGGATGCGCCAAGACCGACCAATTCTTGGTCTGGGATAATGCGCTGGCGTTTCTTTGCCGCCAATGTTGACGCGACAGATACGGATTCCACGAAGCCGATGACAGATATCAGCAATGCGGAAATAAACAGCTGGCTCCACATGGATGGGCTAAAGCTTGGCATGGTCAGCGGTGGCAAGCCTGTTGGGACGTCGCCCACGATTTTCACACCTTTGTTTTCCAAATCAAACAGGAACACCAACAATGTGGTTACCACCACTGCGCCCACTGGGCCCGCTTTTGCCAAGATATCCGCCAAACGTGGTTTCAAACCAAAGCTCAGCAAAAGGGGTTTCAACCCTTTACGGACCCAGAACAGGAACGCGACTGTGGTCAAACCAATCGCCAATGTGATCGGATTGGTGGCATGTTGATGCTCAAACAGCGAATGGATCAGCTCAATCAGGTTGTCCCCACCCGCTTGGATACCAAGGATATGTTTCAACTGGCTTGTCGCGATGAGCACGCCTGATGCGGTGATAAAGCCTGCAATAACGGGGTGGGATAGAAAGTTTGCCAAAAAGCCTAGGCGCAGAACACCCATGATGGCCAAAATGACGCCCGAGATAAATGCCAATGTTCCCGCGGCGAGAGCGATTTCCGCAGGCGTCGAAAGGCCAAGGTTTCCAATCGATGCAGCGGTCATCAACGACACAACCGCAACCGGACCAACGGCCAAGGCACGGGATGTCCCGAAAATTGCATAAGCCACCAAGGGCAAAATCGACGCATAAAGCCCCATTTCCGCAGGAAGCCCCGCAAGCAACGCATAGGCAAGCGATTGCGGGATCAACATGATGGTAACAATGACGGCCGCGACCGCATCAGAGGTGAGTGTATCTTTGTTATACTCTTTTGCCCATGTCAGCATGGGAACATGGCGCTCGAGTTGCCGCATAAGGCCCGAGGGGAGAGACATTTCTTGATCCTTTATGGATGTTGCGGATGCGATGGCATCCGCACGATCTTAGCCTTGGGCGGCGTTAAAGATGATTGAAGAACGATTGCCACTGCGGCAATACGCCAAAACAGGCTGTGGCAGCGATTTCAGGACACCCGCCATTTCTGTAACTTGCTCAGGGGTCGGCATGCCGATCACTGGGATATACGCCGTTGCAAGGCCGGCGGCCTCTGCCGCTGCTTTGATCGTGTCAAACGCGGGTTGGTCCGATGCTTCGTCATCTGGACGATTACAGATAATTGATTTGTATCCAGCATCTGCGATGGCTGACACATCGTCGGCTGCGATTTGTGCAGTGACGGCGAATTCGTCGGTCAAAGGCATTACGTTCATGATTGAGCCCTTTCAATATTTACTGAGTCCCTGACTATATATTCAAAAAACAGAATAAATGGAAGGGGTAATTTATTCAGATGTTAAATAAATAAAAAATACAGAAGTTTGGACCGCCACACTGGGCGGTCCACTGTTTGCAAACAGGCACTAAGCCGCTGCAAAACCGGCATCAAGCGCGGATAGGATTTGCGAGATTTCGGTATCGGTAATCACCAACGGCGGGGACATCAGGATGTTGTTTGCACCCAAACGCACCATGGCACCATTATCATAGGCGGCTTTGTGGACGCGTTTCATCACGCTCATATCCATGGGTGTTTTCTTGGCCGCGTCAGACACCAATTCGATCCCTGTCATCAATCCATGACCACCGCGTACATTGCCGATGATGTCATATTTTTGAGCCAGCTTTTGAACACCCTCAAACAGCTGTGCCCCACGCGCGGCTGCGTTGACTTTGGTGTCCAAACGAAGCGTTTCGTTGATCGTGGCGATCACGGCCGCTGCACCAACAGGGTGCGCGGAATAGGTATAGCCGTGGAAAATCGCGGCGTTCCCGGATGTGTCATTTTCAAACACCTCTGCCACTTTGTCACCAATCAGTGCGGCACCGACAGGGAAATAACCTGAGGTGATGCCCTTTGCCATCGACATTTTGGTGCGTCACGCCGAGCGAATTAGCGATGCACTAAACGAAGATTTTGTGTGTCGTCCTCGCAGTGTCAACATGATGACCGACGTGGCCGGTTCTATTGGCTCTTTGAAGCACTGTAAACAACATATGGCGAAGTGGATGAAGCCTGAAAAGCGTCCGACTTTGTTCCCTCTGAATTTACTGGGTGGTCGCTCACACATCGAGTACCAGCCTAAAGGTGTTGTCGGCATTGTAGCCCCCTGGAACTTTCCAGTATCCATGGTGTTCCAGCCTTTGGCCGGTATTTTGTCGGCCGGTAACCGCGCGATGATTAAGCCCTCGGAGTTCACCCCGATCACATCGGATCTTATCGCCGAGATTATCGCAGAAGGTTTTGATCCCTCAGAAGTCACTACCGTGACGGGTGGCCCCGAGGTAGGGCAGGCTTTTACCTCACTGCCCTTTGATCACATGATCTTTACCGGTGCGACCAGCATTGCTCGTCATGTACTGGCGTCAGCGGCGCGTAACTTGGTGCCTGTGACATTAGAGCTGGGCGGTAAGTCGCCCGTGGTGATTTCGCGCAGCGCCGATCTTGAGCAAGCCTTATCGCGCATTATGTTGGGTAAAACCCTGAACGCGGGTCAGATTTGTTTGGCGCCTGATTATTTGCTGGTACCCGAAGAGAAACTGGACGAAGTGGTTGCTTTGGCGACTAAAGCCGTTGGCGAGATGTACCCAACCTTGTTGGCGAATGACGATTACACTGCGGTGATTAACGAGCGTCATAATGCTCGCTTATCATCTTACTTAGCCGATGCATCTGAGCGTGGACATCGCATTGTGCCTATTAATCCTGCGAACGAGAACTTCGAAGGTAACGCGGCAGGTAAGATGCCACCGACCTTGATCGTAAGTCCTGATGTTGATGCTAAGTGCATGCAAGAAGAGATCTTTGGTCCCCTATTACCGATTCGTACTTACAAAGACTTCGAAGAGACCATCACGCACATCAACGCAAATCCTCGTCCGCTAGCGGCTTACTACTTCGGTAAAGACGCGGCAGAAGAAGACGCCATTCTGAAACGTACCACTTCAGGCGGCGTGTGTATCAATGACGTGATCATGCACATCATGCAAGAAGATATGCCTTTCGGTGGTGTTGGCCCAAGCGGCATGGGCTCGTACCATGGTATTGAGGGCTTCAAAACCTTCAGCCATGCAAAATCGGTTTATAGCCAGACCACGCGTTTTAACGTGGGTAAATTGGCAGGCTTGCTGCCTCCATACGGTAAAGCAACCGAGACCAGTATTAAGTCAGCGCTGAAGAAATAGCGTTTCGGTTACAAAAAAAAACACCGCCTAAGCGGTGTTTTTTTTGCTCAACGCAGCGCTTAAAGCTGCTTCTTCCACTCACTGTAAAACTCAGGCATGTCGCTCGACACTTTACCCTTGAACTCAGGTGCGCGCTTTTCTAAGAACGAGGCCACGCCTTCTTTGCCGTCGCCTCGGCTGGCATAGAACATGCCCAGTGAATCTAATCTGTGCGCCTCGATAGGATGCTGAGCCGCTGAGTTGCGATACATCATTTGGCGCGTAAAGGCGATGGCAACCGAAGAGTGCGACGCAATACGCGCTGCGATTTTGTAGGCTTCCTCGAGTAAGGATTCTGCCGGCACAACCACTTTGACTAAACGACCAGCTTGCGCTTGTTCAGCGGTCAAGATATCGCCGCTGTAGCACCACTCTAGCGCCTGCGAGATTCCGACAATACGGGGTAAAAACCAGCTTGAACACGCTTCAGGTACCACGCCAATTTTATTAAACACGAAGCCGATGCGAGCTTTTTCCGATGCCAGACGAATATCCATGGCACAGGTCATGGTGGCGCCAATACCTACCGCAGCACCGTTGATGGCTGCGATGACGGGTTTGTCGCAGTCGTAAATTGCCAGGCTAACGCGCCCACCGGTGTCGCGCACGCCCTCACAAATAGTTGGGTCGTTTAGGCGAGTGTGCATGTCTTCTAGAGTAGGCTCTTGGTCTTCGTCCAGCCCGAACACATTACCGCCGGTTGATAAATCCATGCCTGCACAGAACGCTTTGCCCGCACCGGTAACGACAATAGCACGGACCTCGTCGTCGGCGCTGGCTCGTGTAAAGGCATCGACCAGCTCATTGGCCATCTCAACGGTAAACGCGTTCATTTGATCGGGGCGGTTCAGTGTGATGGTTAGGATGTGGTCTTTGATATCGTAAGCGATTGACTGGTACTGCATGGGTAGGTCCTGTTGTTATCTTGGTTTACGGTTGTTTTTTAAACAAACGCCATTCGAATGCCATAGTGACCGTTAGTTGGTTCCGTTCTAGCAACGAGTTGCGTTTTTCTCGGTGACCTTTGTGGGCAAAGGGTGTGGCCGCAATTAGCTGTTGAAGCTGGTCGTTCCTCAAGTCGAAAGGGTAGTGACATTGGCCGTGCTGTACAAGGTCAAAACCGTCCAACGCGACTCGATGTGGCGCATGCGGTGTGGGGGCATCATATAGGGCTTCCCGCAGCTCCCACAAATGTCGTGGCGCGGGGCCGACCTCTAAATACTGACCTTCATTTGATAGTACGCGAAGGAGTTCCGCGTCATCTGAGGGGGCAAAGATTCGAGTGGCTAAGCCAACTGATCCCGATTCAACGGGCATACGAAAGGCGCTGGCAACCGCGTACTGAATGGTCGAATTCTGTTTTGACGCAGTTTTAATGGCGGCTTTGGAGATGTCGATACCGTAGTACCCGTGAGTGGGTATTCGCTCTTGAAAATAACGCGAGTAATAGCCTTCGCCACAGCCTATGTCGAGTACAGACGTGGGCTTGCGGATATGTTCACTAATAACGTCGCACAATGTGGCGGCCAATGGTTCGTACAATCCCGCCTCGTGAATGGTTCGGCGCGCTTGAATCATATCGGCGCTATCACCCGCGATCTTACTTTGTCCTTTGGTGGGAACGAAAAGGTTGACGTAGCCTTCTTTGGCGATGTCAAAGCTGTGTTGATTTTCACAGTCCCACCCACAGTTGGCGGGTCTCAGCGGCTCGAAGCAGTGGGGGCAAGAAAAGATCATTCGGTGAGTCGGTGGTTCGTTACAGATCCTTCATTGTCAGTTGAATATCACTCAGGTACAAGTCGCAGGGTGATAAACGCATGCGATTTTGATAGATAGAGCCGCGGGTTCTTTGAGGTCTACGCTCACCAAGCTCGCTGGTTAGAGTGAATGCGTCGGGGGCCCTAAAGAGGTCGCACCCAGATGTTTCTAAAGTAGACAGGGTTGCGATGATCTTGCAATCGTATCGGCGCGCATCCGTGCGCTTTATAACTCGGTTTGCCAATGAAAAGGGTCGGACCTTGAAGTTCGGTGTGGTTCTGCACCAGCACGCCATTATGTAGCACTGTGACAAGAGCCGGTGTAACGACCTGCTCACCCTCAAAGGTTGGGGCGGTAAAAATGATGTCGTAAGTTTGCCACTGTGTGGGCGGGCGCATCGCGTTCACTAAGGGCGGCGCTTGTTTGTAAACAGAGGCCGCTTGGCCATTCACATACGTTGGGTTTTGATAAGAATCGAGCACTTGGACTTCGTAACGATCTTGTAAGAACACACCGCTATTGCTGCGCTGTTGGCCGGTTGTTGTTGGGTCAGGTTCAGGCACCATCCATTCAAGATGCAGCTGAACATCGCAAAATTTTTCGCGCGAGAGTAGGTCGCCAGTACCGGGCTCGACCACAAGAGCACCATCCGCTGCTCGCCATGGCGCTGGTGTTCCGTCTCGTGCGGTCCAAGCGGACAAGTCCCGGCCATCGAATAGAACAATGGCATCTGATGGTGGTTGTCCGGGGGGCGCAGATACCACCGCAGGAACCGGCTCCCACAGTTCGGTATCAGCTGGATTGTATTGGATCGCGGCTACCGCTAGCGCTGTTAAAAGAGCTGCGGTCGCAATGAGCAGAACGCGTTTCATGGATTAAACCTCCCGTAATGAGAGCCTACTGCGCGGCTGGCACTTCGAGACTTGCGCATCGCGTGTCGGGTATGACCCCTAAGGTCCATTCCAGAGCGTTCTCAAGGATAAGCTGATACTGTGGTTGTTCAAAGGCGCTAGGGCGATGCCCCATGGTGGCGTAGACGCTACGGCCGGAGCCTACGCAGTTAGACCAAACAACAGGGTGGTCGCCCATCGACAAATCGTTAGATTCACCGCGCCAGTTTTGAATGGGCGAGTAAGTGCTCTCATCCACTGTCGCTAGTATGTTGAACCCTGTCTCACGCGGACTAGAGGCCCAAGAGTACCACTCTTCTTCATGATTCCAGTCAGCAGGCAATCCTTGGTTGACCGGGTGAGTAGCATCTTCGGTGACGACTCGTGCTGTTTGAAATTGGGGACCCAGAATATGAGCGACGTAGGGAGCGCCGATGAAGTTTTGCATGTACCAGTTCCAGGTTTTGTGCGACCCGTCGCCCGCGGCGTGGATTCCCAACCAGCCGCCGCCGGACTCCATCCAAATTTGAAACGCCAATTCTTGAGGTTCACTCAACATGTCGCCAGTGGCGTTCAAAAACATCACAGTATCGAACATTGCAAGCTGATCAGCGTTAAACACGGCGCCGTTTTCAGTTGCGTAAAACCCCCAGCCACGCTGCTTGGCCAAATTTTCGAAGTGGATTAAACCGCCTTCGATACTGTCACGGTGGCGAAACTGGTTAGTCTTGCTAAAAACGAGCAGTGCAGGTCGTTGGATAGTCTCAGTGATTACCGGTGGTTTGGTGTCATGGTGAGTGGATGGAAAGAAGATATTCCAAATGCCCGTATATTTGGCGTACGCAAATAACCCCAATGCAATCAGTAGAGCGAGGATGAGTAGACCCAGCAGGACGCGTTTGAGTATTAGCATGGCGGTTTCCGTATTTAGAATAATTGAGTAACAGGTTAGCCTATGGCGCTAGCCTGGTAAAGTGGTAAGGCCAAAAATGACTGTCGCACGTTGTGTCGTTTTCATGCGTACAAAGTCATAATCATCAATTGACATGTGCGTGCTCGACTGCGAGCATAAGTGGTATGACCACTTTACCGGTTTGCTGTCTGGTATTTAGGAGAATAATGTGGGTTCAACAAACAAAGCCGTTCGCATAGGCGTCGTCGGTCTGGGCAATATCGCCCGTCAACACATCGCCAATATTGTCGAGGGCAGAGTTGCCAATGGCGTACTCACCGCAACCTGCAGCCGCGGTGGGCCGACAGAGCTCGCAGGGGTGTCGCATTTTAACGATTACCGGGATTTGGTAGCGTCAGGACTGTGTGATGCGGTCTTAGTGGCTACCCCCACGAACTCGCATTTAGAGATTGGCCGTGCCACATTGGATGCCAATCTCCACCTCATGATGGAAAAGCCCATGGGTTTGTCGGTCAAAGAGGGCGAAAACCTTTTGTCGTGTTGCAAACCCAATAGCGTTGCGGCGTTGATGCTCAACCAGCGCGCAGATCCCTTATTCCTGCGCATGAAAGAGATTATTGAATCATCCATTCTGGGTGATTTGATTCGTATAAACTGGTGCATGACCAACTGGTTTCGTCCCGAAATTTACTTTCAGGTCAGCGATTGGCGCGCCACTTGGCGTGGAGAGGGCGGCGGTGTGTTGGTGAACCAATGCATTCACAACCTAGATATATTGCAGTGGTTGTGTGGTATGCCTAGAGCAGTACGAGCACACTGTCAGTTTGGTCGGTTCCACGATGTCGAAGTGGAAGATGACGTCACAGCGTATTTAGAGTACGAGAATGGTGCGACTGGCGTGTTTGTTGGCTCTACGGGAGAGGCGCCTGGCGTGAATCGCTTTGAGGTCATTGGCGATGCAGGCAGTTTGGTGTTCGATGGGACTCAGCTGACCCTAGCGCAAAATACACCTTCCACCAAGATCTTTAATCGAACCACTAAACAAATGTTTGGGATGCCAGAAACCTCGATAGAGGTCCTTGCCATCGATCGCAAAGTCAATCAGCACGCGGTGTTGATGCAAAATTTTGTAAATGCCATTTTAGACGACGAGCCTTTAATTGCGCCACTGACCGAGGGTCTGCGTTCGCTTGCGATCGCCAACGGGATGTTGCTATCCACCTGGCAAAAACGAACCATTGAGTTTCCGCTAGACGCCAATGAGTATCAGACTCACTTGCAACGCAAGATCGACCAGTCTTCGCTGCGAGTTAAAGCCGAGGTCGAAGCCGAAATTAACATGGACAGCTCGTACCGATAATAACAACCAACAGGAGACCCACCATGAGTGCTCACATAGAAGCACAACAGCTAGCCGCTTTAGCGGACAAACCGGCCCTAGCGCGACTTCCTACTTACCTGCGTTTAAGTGGTCCGGGTTGGTTACAGGGGGCGATGACCCTAGGCGGTGGAAGCGCGATCACCTCGCTGACCTTGGGTGCTCAGTATGGCTACGATCTGTTATGGGTTCAACCCATTGCCATGATCATTGGTTGTATCATGCTGTTTGCGCTGTCGCATCAAACCCTCAGCACCGGTGTTAAACCGTATCGTGCTATGAAGAAACACATCAGCGGTACGCTGGCTTTTCTGTGGGCGTTCGCCGCGATTGCTTCCTCAGTCATTTGGGGTTTTTCGCATTACCCTTTAAGCGCTGGAATGATTGAAGAGGTCGCCTCGGTCGCGAGTGGTGTGGAGTTGTCCAAGACGAGCGGTGCCGCGCGCGAGCTATGGTTGTTTGGTTTTGCCATTCTCGTTTGGTGTGTCTGTGCCTACACGGCATGGAACTACGGGCGTGGCGGGCGTCCCGTTAAAGTCTTCGAAACCGCGATCAAATGGTTAAGTACCGGCATTATTTTGGCGTTCTTGTGGGTCGTTGTGTATGCATCCTTACAAGGCAAAGTCGATTGGTTGGCGGTTTTAAAAGGCTTTGTACCAGGCCGCCTACCCACTGATCTTGCGGGTGTGACAACCGTCATGGCCGCGCTGGGTACTGCGGTCGGTATTAACATGACCTTTATTTACGGTTACACCTTGCTTGAACGCGGTTGGGGGCGTGAGCACCGAGAGCTGGCGCGTTATGACATCGTGATGGGTTTGGTTATTCCCTACATTCTAGTAACTACGCTTATTGCCATTGCTGCTGCTGGCGCATTACACGGCAGTGGTATGGATATTCAGGGTAAACTCAGCCCGGCTCAGGCAGCGTCGATGTTTACCGAGGCAGGAATCAGTCCCGTGACCGGGCGTTTAATTTTTGCCATCGGTATTTTGGGTATGGCCGTAGGCTCGCTAGTCATGCACATGCTTTGCTGTGGAGCGGTTGCCGGCGAGTTATTCAATTTAGAGCCGCATTCCCGTGCCTACCGGTGGTGGTTATTATTGCCCACACCCGCTGTGTTGGGCGTGTTCCTGTGGTCGACGATGGGGGCGTATGTGATTTTGCCGACCTCTGCGATTAGCGGCTTCCTGCTGCCGATCGCGTACTTGGGTTGGTTACTGCTGAATAACCGTCGAGATTATATGGGGGCCGACCGTCCAGAAGGTGGTCGTGCTGTGATCTTCAATACTGCGATGCTGGTCTGTATTTTTACGGTGCTATCCAGTGTTGTCTTCAGCACTATGGTGGCTTTAGGGTGGATGTAAGCTTGCGATGACAAACATCAAAGATGGCGCAAACTATGCGCCGACGGGTGCTGCAAAACGGGTGGTTGCAGACCGCGAATTTGGTATTGCCGCGGCGTTTCTTGATCATGGACATATCTATGGGCAGGTGAACGGTCTGCGCGATTCGGGTGCAACCTTGCGCTATGTTTACGACCCCAATCCAGAGCGGCTTGCGGCATTCTGTGAGCGCTACCCAGAAGTGAACGCGGCAGAAAGCTTCGAGGCGATCCTTCAAGCCGAGGACGTACAGTTAGTTTGCTCTGCCGCGATACCCAACGAACGAGCAGATATCGGCATCGAAGTGCTTAGGGCCGGAAAGCATTACTTTACCGATAAAGCTCCGTTTACGACTCTGGAGCAGCTCGAGCGTGCTAAGCAGTGTGTGGCCGAGACGGGGTTGAGGTATTGGGTGTACTACGCCGAGCGCATCCACAACGATGCCGCCTGGCGCGCCGGTGAGCTCGTTGCGTCTGGTGTCATTGGCAGAGTGCTGCAGGTATTGAATATCGCACCGCATCGTTTGAATCCGAGCAGTCGACCCGCCTGGTTTTTTGAAAAGAGCCGATACGGCGGTATTCTGACCGATATTGGCTCACATCAGGTCGAACAGTTCCTAACCTACGCGAATGCAAAGGATGCACACATCAATTTTGCGCGGGTCGAGAACTTTGGCAATCCAGAGTATCCCGAATTGGAAGACTTTGGCGAGTTTTCTATGACTGCGGACAATGGCGCCTCGTTTTACAGCCGAGTCGATTGGTATACGCCCGATGGGCTGAGAACCTGGGGCGATGGCCGAACCTTTATTTTGGGAACCCAAGGCAGCATCGAACTGCGTAAGTACATAGATATTACCGGTGCGGCCCCCAGTTCTACGCTTTTTCTGGTGGATGCCAAGGGTGAACGCCGAGAAGAGTGTTTGGGACAGACCGGCTTCCCATTTTTTGGCCAGCTCATTTTGGATTGTCTAAACGGAACCGAGTTGGCGATGACTCAAGATCATATTTTTAAAGCGGCGGAACTCAGTTTGCGAGCTCAACACGTCGCAGAACATTCAGCGTGAACACTAGGAGAATAAATGAAGCGGTACCCTGGCATTGTGGCAAGCCTTCTCAGCACCATAGTGATGCAATCGACCCTTGCAGATGAACCCCAACAGGATCAGCTCTTAGAGACGGTCGTGGTAACCGAGAACTACGCGCCCTCGAGTATTACCGCGACGGCCGCGTCGGTCACAGTACTAGATTCTGAAGCGCTTAGTGCCTTGAATAAGGCGCAGTTGTCGGATGCTTTGCGCACGCTGCCCGGCGTTTTGATTGAAGAGCAGGGTGGTGCTGGCGGTTTAGTTGCGGTATCCATTCGGGGTGGTGAGGGTAACTTTACCAAAATTTTGTTAAACGGTGTTGCTTTGAATGACCCCACCAATGT
>JALRFH010000243.1 GCA_023253715.1 Halieaceae bacterium | reverse complement strand
TACCTTTGGTAATTACTAATTGCATTTACTATGCCAAGTATTGGCATGGGGGTGGGTCAATCGCTAAATCCATAAAATCACAAACCGCCGTCCAAAATGACAGTTGTCGCGTCACCGACCGCAGACTTAATATCGGCAACCACATTGATTGTGGCATCGACGCAATCCAGCTGCCTACCTCCGTGGTTTGAGATCACAATCCCCTCGGCACCCACTTGAATGGCTTCTTTAGCGTCTTCTTCGGTCAGAATGCCTTTAATAATTAACTTGCCGGGCCATATACTGCGCAACCATTCGATATCCTTCCAGGTAACCGAAGCGTCCACTTGCTGCGTGATCCAGGCTTGAAAATCGTCGGGACGACTGGCGTTAGGAACGTATTCTGCTAAGTTACCAAAGGTGTGGGGTTTGCCGCCTAGCCCTACCGATTTTATCCAGCTGAGTTTGCTGCCTAAGTTCATTGCTGTACGCAGGCGCCCCCCCAGAGATGTGCCGCCACTTAAGCCGTTGCGTTTGTCTCGATAGCGAGCGCCCAATACCGCAAGGTCTACTGTGAATACAAGTGTATCGACACCAACGTTCTGGGCGCGTTGCAGCATTTGTTGTACTGCGCCACGATCTTTTAGCATATAGAGCTGAAACCAGAAGGGCTTTTCGGAGACTTCAGCAACTTCTTCTAGCGAGCAAATAGCTACTGTCGACAAGGTAAAAGGGATATTCAGAGCATCGGCCGCTGCTTTGGCTTGGAGCTCACCGCGGGCACCGAACATCCCGCCCATGCCAATGGGGGCTAAACCCGCAGGCATGGAATAGGGAGTTCCGAACAGTTCCACGCTCGTATCAACCGAAGAAACATCCTTTAACACGGTTTGTTTTAGGATGATGTCTTGATAGGCAGAGACGTTAGCTCGCAATGTGGTTTCGGAGTAAGAGCCTCCGTCAAGATAATCAAATAAAAACCGCGGGACTTTACGCTCGGCAATGCGGCGATAGTCCTCGGTTGAGGCTGGAACAAGGTTTAACGAGCTCACAGATCCTCCTACAGAATGACTTCAATTAAACGTGGGCCATGCTCGGCCATGGCTGCTGCAAACGCGTCGTCCAGCTCTTGTACCTGAGTTACTTTTTGCGCTTTAAGACCCATGCCTTGCGCAATATCGGTCCATTGAATGGTTGGATTGTTCAAATCCAGTAATGATAATGCGGTGGGGCCAGGATTCTCTACGCCCACGCGTTGCAGCTCGATATTAAGAATTGCGTACGAGCTGTTGTTGAGCATCAAGACTGTAATATCGAGATTCTCGCGTGCCATGGTCCACAGTGCTTGCACAGTATACATGGCGGAGCCATCTCCTTGCAGTGCGATGACTTTACGATCGGGGCAGGCTAGGGCTGCCCCAATGGACAAGGGTAAGCCTTGGCCGATTGAACCGCCGGTCAGAGTCAGCCAATCGTGTTTGGCCGCACCTGCTGTCATAGCGTACACAAATAAACCATTGGTAGCGCCTTCGTCAGAAACAATGGCACCCTCGGGCATCCGGTTTGCCATGATTTTGCCCAGCTCTAAAGGATTAGCTGTGCCCTGCTCAAGCTCGAAGGTGTTGCGTTCTTGAAATTGGGTGGGCTCTGCAGCGCAGCCAAGTTCATCGGCAAGTCGCGTTAAGGCATCGAGGGCATCGGTATTAACGTCGGCCAGTTGCACCAAATTGGCGCCTTCGGGCGACAGCCAGCTGGGCTTTTCGGGGTAAGCGAAAAAGGAGACGGGCGGTTTGGTGCCAATAAATACGATGTTTTCTAAGTCTTTGATAAAGTCCTGCGCTTGTTCGCCGAAGTAGGGTAAACGCTCGACGGCGACACGGCCTTCACCTCGCTCGTGGCGCGCATAAAAGGTCTCGGTAATGATTCTTGCACCCGTAGCTTCAGCGATGCGGCCGGCTTGGATCAAGGCGTCTTCTCGTAATGCACGGCCGCCCAACATAAGAGCTTTGCCACCAGAAGCTGACAGCGCCTCAGTCGCTTGTGCAACAAGCTCACCGCTGGCTTTTGGCGATTCTGCGAGCGCAGGGATACTGGGTGTCGCATTGCTTTCCTCCCAGGCATGGTTGGCCGGAGCGATGAACGAACATACCTTCCCCGGGTATTCTTGCGATTTAGCCCAGCCCTCTAGGCCAGTTGTAGCTAGATCATCGGCTGAGGATGAAACGCCGATCCACGCAGAGACAGGGCTTGCAAATCCTTCGATATCGGCGGTGAGTGGCGCGTCGTATTGCAGATGGTAGGTCGCGTGGTCGCCAATCATGTTTAGCACTGGTGAGTGCGCGCGTCGAGCGTTGTGCAAATTCGAGCTGGCATTGGCGAAGCCAGGACCCAAATGCAGTAGTGTGAGTGCAGGTTTATCGGCCATGCGGCCGTAGCCGTCAGCAGCGCCTGACACCACGCCTTCGTAGAGGCACAGCACTGCGCGCATGCGGGGCTGTTGGTCAATGGCGGCAACCAGCTGCATTTCTGAAGTGCCCGGGTTGGCAAAGCACAATTCGACACCAGCGTCTGCCAGCGAATTGATTAACGATTCTGCTCCATTCATGACCTTATCCTTATGTTGTTATAAAACACGTACTCTACTGTATTGCAAAGGCATTTGCACAAACTGTCGCATATGCGACAGTTGCGTCAGATTTTGTTGCTTAGTATCGATAAAAATATTAGCAGGAGCACTAGCCATGAGTTTGCGGTCAACCAAAATCACCCACGGCCCCCTTGGCGCGGGCGTCCGAGCATTGTATCGAGCCAGTGGCGTTAAGGGGTCTGACTTCGGTAAGCCTATTATTGCAGTGGCTAACAGTTTTACTGAGTTTGTGCCGGGACATGTGCACTTGAATGGCGCGGGGCGAATTGTTTGTGATGCGATCTGGGAAGCC
>JALRFH010000232.1 GCA_023253715.1 Halieaceae bacterium | reverse complement strand
ACCTGCAACTTCAATCCGCGCAAGTGTCGGGGGGTGAGGCCAAACTGACCAGCGAGAACGAGTGTTTCCACAATGCGCACGTGGTGGTGATCGAATAACGTGCCAGCCGGAACGAGGCCCTGACCAATCGCGATCGAAACGGTCCTCGACGAGATAGAGGGTCGCCTTTGCCTTGTAGCGAGCAAGAATAGGGTGGGCGTACTCTAGGTTATCGCGGTAACCGTCATCAAAAGTCAGCACAACCGTTTTGTCGGGCAAGGCGTTCTTCAGCTCGGATACGTGCGCAAAGGTCCAGCCGTTCTGGGCTAGGTAAGCCACTTGGCGTTCAAACTGTGCTGGGGGTACACGAAGCTTGTTAAATTTTGCACCCGGTCTATGTTGCGACACCATGTGGTACATCAAAATTCGAGGATCTCGGTAGGCAATGGTTCGACGCCACCATTGGTACTGGCTTGACCAGATCAATAGCACCAAAACATCCAATAAAAACACGTAAATCATAAGGAACCCTCGTAAACATTGAGCGTCCTGTCTAACATTGTTTGTTTTAAGAAAACCGTATTAAGCGAGGGCGTTGCGGGGTTGTTAAGTTGACTAATCACCGTCTGCAACAAGGCTTGTTCGTCTTGTAGTGGCACAGCACCCTCGGGAAAGAGTGCCGCTAAAATTTCGGCGACCCCTCCGTGCGCATAACCGACAACGGGGCGCCCTAGACTTAAAGCCTCTAAGACCGTGCGACCAAAGGATTCAGGCTGACTCGACAGCGACAGCACAATAACTGAGCGCGCAAATAGCTCGCGGATATCGTTGCGCGCCCCGGTAAAGCGGATGTTTTCCGCCAAGTTGAGTCCATTGACCAAATCACGGAGCTCTTGCGCGTAAGCTTGGCGCTTCGGGTCTTCGCCACCCACGATCAGACCGTAAACAGGTAGGTGATGTTCATGCACCAAACGAGCCATTAATCGAATAAAATCCGTCTGACCTTTTAAACGAGTTAAGCGGCCCGGCATGGTAATAAGCTGTTTGCCCTGGGCCTCTGGAAATTCCGCGCTAAATTGCGCACTCCAATCGGCTGTGGGCTCAAACTCTGGGTAATAGTGGCTTGGTTCTATACCACGCGGAATGACAACCAATTTAGCGGTATCGACGCCTGGGTAATTCGAAGTCACGTAATCACGCGCGGCTTGCGATACGGTAACAACGCGATCGCCCACGCACATAATTTTGCTGTACGCATTCACCGAATATAAACCGTGCACAGTCGAAACGAGCTTGGGGCGAGCGTTCTCAGGTAAGCCTTTCCAGGCCAAGTAAACCACCCAGGCGGGCATGCGAGAACGCACATCAATTACATCAAAGGCCTGATCTGCCAGCCAGGCACGCAAACGCCAAATGTGACGCAAGGTAAACAGACTTTTCTTGCCCAAATCCCAGGCTACATGGGTCGAGCCTTCTCGCTCTAGCCGTGTGACCATCGACCCACCGGCAGACAAGACCCAAGAGTCGTGGCCTTTATTAACCAACTCTTGAGCGACTTCGAGCGTACCCGTCTCGACACCTCCGCCATTTAGGGCCGGCAGTACTTGTAGAACTTTCACGATGCCGTAACCATGCGCTTATAACCGCAGATCGACCAGATCTTTGGGCAGAACGTACTTAAGGTCGTAAATGACGCGCTCGGGTTGCAACCAAGTATTTAACAGTGACTCATCAATTTCGTGAAATTGCTCGTGTGCCACAGCCAACAACAAACCTTGGTAGGCATTGGCATCGGGCTTATCCACCAAACGACCATGACTGAGTTCGGTGGCTTCACTATCCACCCAAGGATCGTAGACATCGACCTCGGCACCGTATTGTGCCAATGCCGCAATAATATCCACCACACGCGTATTGCGCACATCGCGGCAGTTTTCTTTGAACGTGTAGCCCAGCACGAGAATGCGAGCACCGGCCACGTGCAGGCGTTTGCGCAACATGGCTTTAACCAGCTCATCAGCCACGTAAGCACCCATGTTCGAGTTAATGCGACGGCCGGCAAGAATAACGTCTGGTATGTAGCCCACCGCCTGTGCGCGATAGGTTAAATAATAGGGGTCAATGCCAATGCAGTGACCGCCCACTAAGCCCGGCCGAAAGGGTAAAAAGTTCCATTTCGTACCCGCCGCCTCGAGCACTTCTTGGGTGTCGATACCAAGCCGATTAAAAATAATGGCCAATTCATTAACCAAGGCGATGTTTAAATCGCGCTGGGTGTTCTCGATCACTTTAGCCGCTTCAGCCACACGAATACTGCTGGCTCGATACGTGCCTGCTTTAATCACGCGGCGATACAGAGCATCCACGAAATCCGCGATTTCGGGTGTCGAACCCGAAGTCACTTTGACAATGTCTGGCAGTTGGCGCTGTTTATCACCCGGGTTAATGCGCTCGGGGCTGTAGCCCACGTAGAAATCTTGGTTAAAGGTTAATCCAGAAAAACGCTCTAATACGGGAACGCAATCGTCTTCGGTCGCTCCTGGGTAGACCGTAGATTCATAAATAACAATGGCGCCTTTGCTTAGCTTTTTACCTACCGTCTCAGAAGCGGAGATCAAAGGCGTTAAATCTGGCTGCTTGTCGGCATTGATTGGGGTGGGAACCGTGATAATAAATACTTGGCATTGTTTTAACTGCTCGGGATCGGCACTAAATGCCAACTGCGCGGCCGACGATAGGGCCTCGGCACTGGTTTCGCCGGTAATATCAAATCCCTCTCTGAGCTGAGCAATCCGTTTGGGGTCGACATCAAAACCCACCACGGGTTGTTTAGCACCAAAGGCAACCGCCAAGGGCAAGCCCACATAACCCAGGCCAATGACCCCTATTTGAACAGATTCAAGCGCCGGCAGCGTCACGCAAACATCCTCGATAACAAACTGCGCCTAGTGTAACACGCTGTATCCCAAGGTCGCGCCTAATCATTTTGATGCAAGAATAACCTGATACTGGCTGTAGCGATTTATGCATACTGGCTCTATAAGTTTCGCCCAGATGTCGGCTAAGTTACGCGTTTTATTCTGCGTGAGTTTAAACCCATGAATACGATGCTCTCTGCAACGACTGCCGCCAACGACGATATTATCGCCACCGACAAGGCGACCGTGTGGCACCACTTAACCCAGCACCAGCAGTGGGTCGACAAAGACCCGATT
>JALRFH010000203.1 GCA_023253715.1 Halieaceae bacterium | reverse complement strand
ATCGGTTGAGCCCACCAGACCAAACTTAAAGGGGTTTACACCCAGCTTGGCCTCTAAAGCCATGCCGCGCTGTAAGGCATCGCGCGCGTATTCATAGGTCAACATGTCGGGGGTCTTGGGTGCGGGCCCAAAACTACCATTGTCCCAAGTACCGTAGTCGGCGTACTCGTCATTGGGTGACAATAATGGGTGGGCCTCGCCATCGCCCTTAATCTGGGTGACTTCGTACATGGGTTCCCAGCGTGCGCGCAGTTCGGCGTACTCGGCGCTAATCGGCTCGCCCGTCAGTCGGTCTTTGTCGCTAAACATCAAACCATTCGACAGGTTGCCGTTGTGCGCAAGCGCAAGAAGCTCGCCGCCAGTGTCTTGCTCGTATTGCGCCATCCACTGCCACAAATCCTGAGGGTCTTTTGACTGGTAGGCCGAAAACGGAAGAATTTGGTTGGCGTAGGCCGCGTTGTCTTTAAAAATGACGTTGCGATGCAGGTTCGACCCACCCGGTGCCAGAGTCCATTCAAACCCAATAAAACTGGTAAACACACCGGGCTGATAATGCTGATCGGCATAGGCCGTTACCCGGTGCCAAATATCGGTGACAATGGGCGTAGATGCCCCACCCAACGGGTCTCTCGATTTATCGAGACCGCCGCGTTGCCACATCCCATAGGCACGAATCATATCTTCGACTTTACCCGTGCTTGCCAAGTCAGACACCTTACGTCCAAACTCTTCGGCCAATAGAATCGGATTCTTCTCCCGCAAAGCCACGGGCAACCCCAAGTTCTCAGCGTGATCGGTCACCACCAAAAAGTCCAAGGGCCGATACAGTTTGGCAAGGGTCCCGGTACTTGAAAGCACTTGTTCGCCTTTGGCAAAACGGTAGGCATCGTCGGGCGTACGCAAACTACCCACTAAACCCGCATCGGTCGAATAGGTTGTGTGTAAGTGGGTATCACCGAAGTACACGTTTTTGGGGAAGTCGGCGCTTAGTGTTTGCGAGTAGTTTGTGGGCTGTTTAACAATGGGCGTTATGGGCGGGCTCTCGGCTTGGGCATAGTGAGCAGTGACTCCCACCAGACTTAGCATAGTCAAGGATGTCGCCAATAGCGTCTTACAGGAGGGGTCGTTGTGGCACAGCATAGTGGTCTCTTCATGATCGGTTAAGCGCCAAGCACGGCCACACTCGCCGCTAACACTGCGCCTTCAAAGGGCTAGAACACTAACCCAATATTCCGCCAATGCGCCAGCAAAAAACTAGGTCTTGGATTGCCAAACATTCAAAAACTGATGCCTATTAAAAATAAAAAAGGCGCTCTGAATGAGCGCCAAGAACGATAACCATTAAGGCTATACAAACCCCCGCCAGGGGACTTGTTCTGGTTAAGCTTTAAAAGCTTTTTGTAAGCGAAACACCCCAAGTACGCGGTGGGTGGTAAAGCTCGACCGAACCACCAAAACTACCGACGATCGAGTGGCGAATCATCAACTCATCGTTGAGGTTGCGTCCCCACACAGTGAAGTCTAAATCACCTGCCGCATTTTGATATCGCACGAATGCGTTGTAGGTTGTGTAGCTCGGCACACGAGACACACCAACATTGGTTGCTTCCATGAAATAATCGGACGACTTTATGTAGGTCAAGTTCAAATCAAGACTCGCACCACCATCCATAGGTACCGCATAGTTGGCGGTCAAGGTCTGCTTTGAATCGGGCGCTCTCGCCAAGTCATTACCGTTAAACGAGCCACCAGCGTATTTCCCGTCTAGACCCGAAAGAGCCGCAGTCAAGGTCAGGTTATCTCCAAGCACCACCGCTGCGTCAATTTCATAACCATCCACAACCGCATCTGTATTTTCAGATTGCAAGGTGAAGTTCAGCAGACGGAACAACTGCAAATTTTCGACTGACAGGTCGAAGTAGGTGGCATTCAGGCGCACACGATTGTCTAAAAACTGGGCTTTGATACCTATTTCTTTATTCTCGGCATCTTCTGGCTCAAGCGTTCCCTCGGCCCCACCAGCTGCCGTAGACTGGGAAATGAAAACACCGCTCTTGTAGCCTTCTGACCACGTAGCATAAGCCATTATATCGTCGGTGATATCCCACTTCAGAGAAACACGCGCGTTAAAACGACTCCAATCTTTATTCAAGCCTTTAAGATCATAGGCGACTGTTCCCGCTGCTACATTAGACAGGTAAAGCTGATCAATCTCTTTTTCATCTTGGGTGTAGCGTCCACCTAATGTTAGGTCGACCGTGTCACTTAAAGAGTAGGTCAACTGGCCGAAGATCGCCTGACTATCAGAGGTCGCATCTTGCCTCCACGCTCTGTCAAGTAAAGTACCCGGCGGCACCGGAAACGCGGGATAAGGAGCCGGCGCATTCAAATTGAAAAGGATGGGTACATTCGCGAATCGATCAACTGTCTCACCGAACAAATAGAGTCCCAGTACCCAATCTAACTTATCGGTACTGTTCGCCAATCGAATCTCCTGTGACCACTGCTTTGACTCTTCGCCCTCGTTATCCTCTACGCCAATAGTTCCTGGGGGCGAATCCATTCCACCTAACTGTTGCATCCACGCGTAATCGCCATAACGATAAGCGGTTATCGAAGTCAGTGTTGCCCAATCAAGGTCACGCTCGTAGCGAGCAGAGAAGGCGTGCATATCACGCTCTGCAAATTGTTCTAATTTCATGCCGCAAACGCGGGGGTCAGCGACACCTTCCGCCTCGACAGCGGCAATCTGCAGAGGGATATAAGCCCCACCATAATTCTGATCTGGCTTGAAGAATGATGTTGAGTTTCGACACAAACCATTGTTATCGTCGGTTGAATATTCAGCTGACAAGAGCAACTCTGATTTTTCGTCCAAGCCCATCAGCAACTGGCCGCGGACACTGATGTTGTTCGCGTCATCGAGCTCCTGCCCATTGTCATTGTTGGTCGCATACCCACCGCGGTCCAACATACTCACCGTAAGTTTACCCGCCATTGAGTCGCTCAAAGGACCGGTAACGTAGCCTTGAACTTGTATCAGATCATAGTCGCCGACAGTTAAACCCACCTTGGCTTCTGACTTCTCCATGTTGGGTCTTTTGGTGTAAATGCTCACCGCACCGCCCGTTACGTTCCGGCCGTACAGCGTCCCTTGGGGGCCGCGAAGAATTTCGATTCGCTCTAAATCAAAGAGTTCAAATGAAGAGCCACCGGGCCGACCGACATAAACTTCATCGACGAAGACGCTAACCGTCGGGTCTGCGGCAGCGGAATCTAAGGTCGAGCCAATTCCACGCAAATAGAGCTGAGGCTCACCTATGTTGAACTTCGTCACGGTAAAGTTCGGTGTGCGGGTGGCGATGTCATTGAGGTCGGTAATTTCAGCAGGATTAATACTGCCCGCACCTATTGTCGTTAACGACAAAGGAACATCCTGCGCACTTTCACTGCGACGCTCTGCCGTTACGATCACCTCTTCAAGCACAGCTGCTTGGGCGATCTGGATCCCGTTTAAAGCTGTGATCGCAGCGCACAATACTCCCAGTTTTGTTCGATGTTTTAACATAGATACTTGCTCCTAGTTATAGTTATAAACAACACTTCGATTCGCTCTTTAATTTGCAACATCGATTGCAAAATCGTGACGTCGCCACCACAGCAAGGCCGTTGCGATAGGCATTGTTGTGAGCGCAACTAATTCCAAACTTTGACCAATAAATTGCGGACCACCAAAATAGTAGTCACTGAAAAGTGCAACCAAGACGGGCCCCAAACCCAGACCTAATAAGTTGCCAACCAACATGTAAAATGCAGAGGCCTGACCACGGAGGTGCGGGGGTGTAATCGTTTGTAATGACGCCGCGTTAATACCGGAAGGAAACGCCATAAAAAAGACGCACAGCCCGGCAAATCCGAGCGCCAAGTCACTGCTAGCCACATTGACGACACCTAAACCGCCGACCAACAGACCCGACGTCGCGACAGCGCCGCACAAAAGATGCGCGTCACGTCGACCTTTAGCGATAAGCAAGTCAGAAAAGAAACCGCCACTCAAAATTGCGACAGGACCCACCAGTAACAACAAGCTCCCCAAAGCCAATCCAGCTTGACTGGCACTCCAGTCATACTGACGCATAAAAAACACCGGTACCCACGCGGTCACGGCGTAAGCGAACATCATGTGAAGTCCAAAACCGAGGTTGTGTGCGATGTACGATCTAGCATTCGCAGTGTAAAAACGAACGAAGTGACTAAAATCAGCTTTGGTCTCTTGATCCTCTTGGTCATTGTGAGCTGTCTTGACCGCGGTGTCGTAAGTGCCACGTGACGGCTCCTCAACGACAGCATAAATGATTAAGGCCAGCACGACGCCGGGAAGACCAACAATCACGAAGGCAAGCTGCCAACTTCTGAGTGCCCCGATAAGCGGCAAACTGACTTCCGGAAGTTGCTCTAACACGCCAATCAGGTGGCCCCCAAAAATAAACGCGCAACCTGTCCCCAAATAAATACCCATACCGTAAATAGATAAGGCTATCGCCCGTCGCTTGGGCTCATACAAATCAGACACAATACTAAAAGTTCCGGGTGACAGCCCCGCCTCACCCACGCCCACGAGCATACGGGCGACGAATAGCTGCAGGAAATTTTTTGCAATACCGCAAAGCGCCGTCGCCAGAGACCAAAGAGCAATAGAACACACGATAATGTTGCGTCGATTGTGACTGTCAACCAATCGCCCCATCACGAGACCAAATATCGTATAGAAGAGGGCAAAAGCTGTACCGTGGAGCAGCGAAAACAAGGTGTCGTTAATTTGCAAATCGCGCTGCATGGGCTCAATCATGAGCACTAAAATCTGACGATCCAAGAACGACAGCAAGTAGGCAATCATAAGCAAAGACACCACAACAAGCTTGTAAGCATCGCTTTGCTGACGAAAACGCGGCAGTGCGCGCTCGCCTATTGGACCGAATTTGAACATAGCCATCCTGTATTTTATTTATTATTTGAGCGTTATCTTGTAGTACGCCAATCAATCGCCCTCACACTCATTTATATATTCCTATTGAAGCGATTGCAAATATTATTTAGAAATAACCCTTGAGAAATATAAAGTCTTACGGTCGAGCAGCGTCTAAAAAAATCACTTACTTCATTTTTTTCATAGGAAAATATTATTTAACTACTTGAAAAAAATAAAAAAAATGCAAATTATAAAAAAATAGATAGGTAAAAATTGATACGTCTTCGCGTTTTGGAATCCCCGTATTCGACGAACCGCCAAAACGATTTGACGGCGCAGTTGACATAATATTTTTATTGAAGTTAATATCCGAGATTAACCAAAAAGGACTTCACTCATGCCAACAGTTCGACTTGAGAAGCGATTACTACTAAGAGCCCACGAAGAGGGAAATGAGTACCTCCACAGCCCTGCACACGGGCCCGTGGACTTTGAAATCACGGCGATAGATCTCGATTGCGAGGGCGAAATACCCAAAGACCTGGACGGGGTCTATATTCGCAATGGGCACAACCCTATCTTTCAGCCACCCTCAGGTCGTTACCACTGGTTTGATGGCGATGGCATGGTTCACGCAACGACCTTTAGCGAGGGCAAGGCCACCTATCGCAACCGTATGGTCATGACCGCTGGGCTTGCAAACGAAATGGAAGCCGGCAAGGGGCTTTACCCCAGTTTACGAGACGGATTCGCGGCCGAAGAAGGTCTAAAAAATAGCTCCGGAACCGACGTGGTGCTTCATAACGGAGAATTCAAAACAATGTTTTCTCGCTGCGGCCAACCCTACCGACTAGATCCAGAGAATCTCAACACACTTGGACCCGATGACTTTAACGGGGGCTGGAGCGAAGGCGTATCCGCGCACTCTAAGGTTGACGAGCGCACCGGCGAATTCATCTTTTTTAACTACAGCTTCAACACAAAGCCTTATATGCAATATGGGGTGGTCAGCGCAGACAATGAAGTAAAGCATGCCGTAGAAATAGACCTCCCCGGACCACGCCTACCCCACGACTCATGGATGACCGAGAACTATACCATCCTCCACGATTTACCCTTATTTTGGGATCAAGGGCTACTCGAAAAAGGCAAGAAGAAACTGACGCTGCACGATCTACCCAGCCGCTTTGGCGTAATTCCACGTTATGGCAACAACAGCGATATCAAGTGGTTTGAAGCGGAACCCACGTATATCCTACACACAGTAAACGCCTGGGAAGAAGGCGACGAAATTGTGGCCTACGCCTACAAACAGCTTAGCCCTTGCCCCACGGTTCCAAGAGACACACCTTCCGCAAAGGTGCAGAACTATTTCTTATCATTTTTGTACATGCAACCTAGGCTCACTGAATACCGATTTAACTTAAGGACAGGCAGAACCAGTGAACGCATCATCGACGATGCAAACGCCGAAATGCCCGGCATGAACTACCGCTACCTGGGCCTCAAAAATCGCTACTCTTATAACACCTATGCGGCAGAGGTCCCCTACTTCCTGATGGCGGGCATTCAAAAATGGGATTACTTAAGCAACGCCCAAATCGATAACTACATGTTGCCAAAAGGCAAGTTTATGGGACAACCCGTATTCGCCGGTAAACTCGACAGCACGCAAGAAGATGATGGCTACTTATTGGCCTACATTACCGATATCGATGGAGGGGATGGCGAAATCTACATTTGGTCTGGCGAGTGCATAGGCGATGGACCCATCGCGAAAGTGAAAATCCCTGTACGGCTACCGGGCGGCTCACACGCTTATTGGGGGCATGGTCGAGATATCAGACGAGCCCAAGCTAGACGACTACTTTGAAACGACTCACGCCGATCGGGGGAATGATATGACCGTCTACATACTCGAAGCCATAAGAGCGCCGCGAGGCAAGGCCAAAAGCGACGGAGCCTTACACACGGTCATGCCTGCCGAACTTCTTGGGCAACTTTATAAAGAGCTCGACCAACGCGTCGGATTGCGCGAACACCCTATCGACGAAGTCTTTACCGGGTGTGTCACCCCCATTGGCGATCAAGGTGGCAACATAGGACATGTAGCGATGCGAATGGCTAATCTTAAATGTCAAAACACAGGGATAACGCTCAGCAGTTTTTGCTCATCGAGCATCAGCACTTTGAGTCTTGCTCGCAGCCGTTTACTAGCCGGAGAAGGAAGTCTCTATATTTCTGCCGGGGTTGAGAGCATGTCACGAGCCCCCCTCCTTTCCGATAAGCCCTATGGGTTTGTCAACAAAGAGGCAACACAGTCTATACCCGTCATGCCCAATCCCCTGATTGCCGATATTATCGCCACTCGCAACGGCTACTCTCGCGAGCAACTAGACAATTACGCGCTGAACAGCCACCGAAAAGCAGGACACGCAACTGAGAATGGCTATTTCAAACGCTCACTCATCCCGATAAAAAACAATAACAATGAAGTGTTACTGGATCACGATGAAATTATTCGCGCAAACACAAGCCTTGAAAAGCTAAGCGCATTGCCGGCATTGTTTGCAGAGCGCGGCATCCAGGGTTTTGAAAATGTGATACAACGCTTTTTTCCAGAGATAAACCAAGTGAATCACATGCATCATGCGGGAAATGCCCCCGGGATGGTCGATGGCGCATCGCTGGTATTACTTGGCAATTCCGATAGTGCCAAAACCCTGCAGCTAGAGCCTCGAGCACGACTCATTGACATCAGCACACAGACAGCACCCCCGCATTTAGGACTCGGCGGCGCAGCGGCGGCCGCCAAACATTTACTGCACAAAAACAAATTAAAAAGTAGCGACATTGATCTATGGGAATTCAACGAAGGGTTCGCAGGAATAGCTTGCGACTTCAAAGATCAACTCCACGTGCCGGATGATCGATACAATGTAAACGGTAGCGGGATAGCCATGGGACACGCAATGGGAGCCACTGGCGGCAACATCATAAGCATATTGTGTGATGAACTCGAAAGACGAAACCTAAAGCGTGGGATACTTGCTATTTCAGGCGCCATGGGTGCGGGCGCTGCCGTGTTAATTGAACGCCCCTAAAGGGCCTATAACAAAATAAACTTCAATATAAATAGTAATTGATTAATGAGAAATGAATGCCTTAGACAAGCTCTGTCATGCTAGACTCGGGCCATGACCAAGCAACTAACAACAACAGGCAATACGAATTTAGCCGCGATGTTAAACATCGTGGCGGATCGATGGGTGATATTGCTTCTTCGGGAACTCTATCTCGGCTCTAGCTCTTGGTCTCAGTTTGTTGAAGTACTCGACATTTCACCCGCCATACTCAACAAGCGACTAAGACTGCTCATCGATACCGGATGCCTCATCAAAGAGGCAGCGCCAGGCAAGCGCGAGACGCGATACATCCTCACCCAATCAGGCAAAGATCTTTATCCATTCATGGCGGCGGCGCGCGAATGGCAGATCCGATGGGACAAACGCAAAGGCGCTTTCGTGTCACCCTTTGTACACGACTGCGGAGCCCCGCTTCGCACGTATTCAGCATGCCACGCCTGCCAAAAACCCCTGACCGCACACGAGATAGCCTTTGCGCCCGGCGACTCCATCATCCCTAATAGCGAGGAATCAAGGCACTTTCGTCTTTCGAGCAACACGGGAGCGGACCGGAGGAGCCCCGAAGCTAGCATTGGAAAGTTCATACAAGTTATGGGAGACAGAAGGGCAACACTGATCATCTCTTCGCTTGGCAACGGCGCCCTGAAATTCGATGACATCGGCAAAGCCACCCGTTTACACCCCGCCATCATTACCGAGCGACTCAGAAAACTGCAACTGCTAGGCCTTTGCCAACAAAGGCTTTACCAAGAGCGCCCGGACCGCTTCTTGTATTCACTGACCACGTCAGCGCAAGACCTTTTCGAGACCGCGACACACCTACGACAATGGGCACAAAAGTGGCTCAAAAATACCCATGACGCAAACCCAGGCACCCACCTTCCCTGTCAGCAAGAACTCGTCGCAGTTTTAAAATGCCAAAGTTGTCACAACACCGTTGATTACGACAGTATCCAACCGATCTTTTAAAGACCCAACCCAGAGCCACTCGATAACAAGCCAAATCGACGCTCGGCTTTACATTCTAAAATCAATTTTGTAGTATCGTAACTTCAATAAAAAAACAATAATTCACGAAGGTTAAGACATGACTGATTATCTGCATCCAGCGCTGAACACTCTGGCCCCTAAAAACAGCACATTGCTGGTATTTGGGGGATGCGGCGGCATCGGTCAAGCGATCGTTGCTGCTGCCCATGAAAGAGGGTTGCGAATTGCGGTAGCAGACCTACAGCAATCAATCGAGCAGAACCCACCCCCGAAGGGTGTGCTGACCTTCGCATGCGACGCCACGAAAACTAACGATATAAAGCACGTTCGCGACTCGTTACAGCGTGATTGGGGGCATGTCAGAGCCGTCATAAACCTAGTAGGGTTCACCAAAGAACAAACGCCAGTCGCAGACATGTGTGATGCTGAGTGGGATGAAATTATTGATGGCACCTTACGGAGCGCTTTTCTGATAGCGCGTCATGTCCATCCCTTGCTCACCGCAAGCGACGAAGGGGTACTGATTAACACCTCATCAACTTTCGGGGTCTCAGTGCCCTACCCGGGCTACGCACCCTACAGCGTTGCCAAGGCTGGAATTATCAATTTAACCCGCGCTTTAGCCACCGAATTTGCCCCAAAGATTCGGGTAAATGCGATCGCTCCTGGACTGATAGACACAGCGTTTCTTCAAGGAGGCACGGGGCGTCCGCCAAAGACAAGCCGCGTAAATTCTGAAGCCGCACTGTCTAAAGTGGCGCTTCAGCGTATTGGGCGGCCCGAGGATATTGCCGGTATGGCCATGTTTTTAATTAGCCCCGCCGCCAGCTACATCACCAGCCAAACGTTACATGTTAATGGGGGAATGTGGTCGTGATCCCCAACGAATTCAGATCATTACTCCGCGACGTAAAGCCCATAATCAACGGCCAACACATTGACGAGCCCGAGGCCGATCGGTTACCCATCGTTTACCCAGGCACTGGTGAGGAGGTTGCTAGCTTAATTGAGGCCAACGCTGATATTGTGGATCAAGCAACGCTCGCGGCAAAAGCGAGTTTAGATTCAGGCGTGTGGCGCAACAAAACCACAGAAGAACGACGCGCCGTTTTTAATCGAATTATCGAACTAACACAAAAGCATATTGATGAGCTCTCCGTCTTGGAATCGATTAATACCGGTCAAACCTTGCGTTACTCGCGGCACGCTCAATTACCGCGAATATCGGGAAGCTTTCGTTTTTATGCGGACTACATAAACCAGATGACGGAGCAAGCTAGCCATGACCCTGGTAACGCCCTTCGCGTAGTCACTCGCCAACCACTTGGAGTTGTGGGACTTATTTCATCCTCTAATGCACCAACCGCACTCGCGGCAACCAAAATCGCGGCCGCACTCGCCTTTGGCAACAGCTGCGTGCTTAAGACCTCAGAGAACACCCCGTTAGCACTCTACCGCTTCGTTGAGCTACTGCACGAAGCAGGTGTGCCCGATGGGGTCGTAAATTACGTCAATGGGCGTGGACAAATTACCGGTGATGCTATAGCAAACCATCCTCTTATTCGCGGTATTTCGTTTACAGGCGGTACAGCAACTGCTAAGCATATTGCAGAGAAGGGGGCCAAAACCCTGAAACGCTTAGACATGGAGTTAGGCGGAAAGTCGGCGAACATCATCATGCCGTCTTGCGATCTTGAGCGCGCCCTAGACGCCGCATTGCTATCCATATACACGAACAATGGGCAGCAATGTTTTGCTGGCAGTCGAATTCTGGTGCACCGCGATATCGCCAAGGAATTTATTCAAAAATTCTGTGCTCGAGCGGAATCAATAAGAGTCGGCAATCCATTTGATTCCAGCAGCGAGAACGGTCCACTAGCCTGCCGAGCACACTTTGACCGCTTACAGAGTTTTGGGCAACTGGCGCGCGAACAAGCGACTTTATTGACGGGTGGCTCCCCCTTAGAAACAAACAGTGGTGGTTATTACTTTCCCGCGACCGCAGCGATTGCCGACACGAACAAGAACGCCTTGTGTCAGCAAGAAATATTTGGACCTTTTGCCACCTTCCTGATAATCGATAGCGTCGACGAAGCTATTTCAATTGCCAATGATTCCGAGTATGGACTGGTCTCCTATATCTGGACCAACAATCATGCCGAAGCGATGGCGGCTTCGCAGCACATACAGGCCGGCTTAACGCTTGTTAACACTCCATTGATGGGACTGGATTTACGCCTACCCTTTGGCGGGTTCAAACAAAGTGCTGTTGGTCGCGAGGGCGCCCGAGGTGCACAAGCTTTTTATACCGAGGAGAAGACCACTGTATTCTCAACAAGCACTGAACCACTGATCAAACTGGGCGCCATAGACTAGGAGACGCTGTGAATTCCGATCTTGAACGCGTCAAGGGATACACTGAGCTGGGCTGGTGGGGACAGCAAACACTAGACGATTATTTTATCGAGAACACCACCAAACATCCTGCTCGATGCGCCTTGGTCGATCCCCCCGATAGAACAAAATGGACCGAAGGGGCGCCGGCTCGCCTGAGTTACACAACCCTCAATGAAAAAGTGAACCAATGGGCTTGCTATTTAGACAGCGAAGGCGTCGAACAAGGGGATGTCGTTTTAGCCCAACTGCCTAACATTCACGAGTTAGTCGTGCTGCTCCTCGCATGCTTCCGGGTCGGTGCGGTAATAAGCCCCGTACTGGTGCAGTTCGATCAGAACGAACTGGATCAAGTCGCTGAATTACTGCAGCCCAAACTCATCGTTACGACCACTCGTTTCAAACAGCGCAACCTTGGCAAGACCCTGCAATCCATCGCGAATCGACTGGGCGTGCCTTGCTGGCTCTGCGATGATGAAAAAACCTTTCCCTCCTCAAAGTCGCAGACCCGCGCCAATCGGCCGCGCGTTGATGCAAACTCCACCGCGACGATTTGCTGGACCTCTGGCACCGAAGGGACCCCCAAAGGCGTACTTCGCAGTCACAACCAATGGCTCGCCACAGGTCGCCTGATGGCCGAGAGCTCACAGCTGCAACAAGGAGACCGCCTACTAAACACCAGACCGCTCGTTAACATGGCCGCCATTGGGGGTAGCTTATGCTCGTGGTTGCAGTGTGCGGGCACTTTGGTTCTGCACCATCCACTTGACATGGATTTAGCAATCGAGCAAATCCGCGACGAAAAAGTCAACGTGACCTTCATGCCTCCCGCTTTTATCGTCGGTCTACTTAAAAACCCAGAGCTCAGAGCAAATGCTAATCTAAGCTCTTTACGGGTTTTGGGATCAGGATCGGCGGCCATACCAGACTGGGCGGTGTTAGAGTTTGAACAACAATTTAAGGTTTCGTTGATCAATTTTTTTGGTTCAAATGAAGGAATCGGATTGGTCAGTACCCCAGACGAAATGCCGGACCCACTGCTCAGAGCCACTCTCTTTCCCCGTTTTGGGGTTAAAGAATTTGATTGGCCATCAGTTCCAACTGCCAGGGAGATGACCACAAAACTTGTCGACCCCGAGACTGGCGACGAGATCACCAAACCCAATATTAGCGGCGAGTTACGTGTCAAGGGCAGTACCATATTTGCCAATTACCTCAACGCTCCTCAAGCCACGCTGGATGCGTTTGATGAAGAGGGCTTTTATCGCTCCGGTGACTTGTTTGAAATTGCTGGCGATGGCGAGCTCAATAAATACTATCGTTTTGTGGGGCGTTGCAAAGAGGTCATTATTCGCGGTGGGTTCAATATAGCGCCCGCCGAGCTCGATAGCTTACTGTCAGATCACCCCGCAATCGCTGAAATCGCCGCCTATGGATATCCGGATGAACGACTCGGAGAAAAAATCGGAGTTGCCGTAGTACCGAAACCAGGTTGCTCGCTGCAACTTAACGATATTACCGAGTATTTAAAGAACAAACACATTGCGGTGTTCAAATTGCCGGAGCATTTGATGTTGCTCGATCAACTACCCAGAAATGGCCTGTTAAAAGTGCTGCGTCGAGAGCTTACAGAGATGCATGCGAGGCTTCGAGTATGACCAACCCACTCGCGTTACCCAATCTCCGACTGCCCGCTTTCGTCGCACCGATGTTTTTAATCTCTGGCGTCGACCTTGTCCACGCGGCATGCGCAAACGGCTTACCTGCAAGCTTTCCTGCAGCCAATGCCCGCACCAGTGATGTGTTTCGGCAGTGGTTGACGGAGCTTTCCGCGCGACATGACCCCAACACTGCGGCGCCCTGGGGTGTCAACCTGAACACCCATCGACTTAACCCGCGGCTCGAGTCTGACCTAGAACTCATCTGCGAGTACCGCGCGCCATTTGTCGTAACCGCTTTGGGGGCCCCTGCTGCCGTGGTCGATGCTGTTCACAGCTATGGAGGACTTATTCTGGCCGATGTCGCCAGCATCTATCATGCGCGAAAAGCAGCGGATCTTGGGGTCGACGCACTCATCTTAGTCATGGCGGGTGCCGGGGGCCATACAGGCCATCTATCACCCATCGCGTTTATTAACGAAGTTCGACAATTCTGGCGCGGCCCTATTATTGCCGCTGGAGCCATTACGACTGGGGCAGACATTGTCTCGATGCTCGCCGCTGGCGCCGATTACGCGTATATGGGCACCCGATTTATTGCTTGTAGCGAAAGTTTAGCCAAAGACAGCTATCGCGAAATGCTTATTCGGTCCCATGCTGATGACATAATCTGCACTAAAGCGTTTACGGGAATTGCCAACAACATGCTAAGACCATCAATAGTCAATGCAGGAATCGACCCAGACAATATTCCGCCCCATGAACGCAGCACCTTGAACTTTGACGACCCTCATGCGAACGCGAAAGCTTGGCGCGATATCTGGTCAGCAGGGCAAGGTGTGGGCAGTATTACCAAAGCCTTTCCCTTGGAAGAACTCGTTACATACTTAAGTCGGGAATATGACCAAGCCCTGAAGGCCACCATAACAAAACTCGAACACTACCAAGGCATCCCTAAAGAACAAACCATTCATCGCAAAGCTTAACAATCAAGAAGGTTCCCTATGTCAAATGATTTACCCGATTACAGTGTCCATGGTCATGGTGAAACGACCGTATTTTTGCTGCACGGTGCGTTTGGCGCGAAAGAGTATTGGCGCTCGCAGACACAAGCACTCACTCAAGCTGGCTATCGGGTTGTTGCTTGGGATGCACCGGGATATGGAATTAGCGCACTTCCCCCAATCCTGAACGTCGAAACCGCGGCCGAGCGCTGTGTCGCCCTTATCGAGGCTGTCGGCAGCGGCAAAAACGTTGTGTTAGGTCACTCGATGGGTGGCATGATCGCGCAGCGAGCCTTTGACTATGCGCCAAGCCGTATACATGGCCTAATCTTATCCGCCACAAGCGCTGCCTTTGGAGGCAAAGGAGGAGAATGGCAGAAAGCCTTTGTTAGAGATCGTGTGGCACCCTTAGATGCAGGCCAAACAATTCCAGAATATGCCCCGAAGATGCTGCGTAAAATGATGAGTCCAAGTGCCGAGGGTGAAACGGTTGACTTAGTTATTAGCACAGTGAGCATGATGCGGGAAGAGACGTTCAGAGCAGCAATTCAAGCAGTGTCAGAGTTTGAAGGGCGCTCGATTATTCCAAAAATGAACGAATACAACCTACCGGTCCAGTGCATCGCTGGAGAGTTAGACCTAAGTGCGGCGCCTCCACCCGTTATGGAAAAGCTCGCCCTTAAAATCAATAACGCAGAATACGCATGTATCATGGGCGCTGGACACTTCGCGTGGGCCGAGGTACCGCATGAATTTAACGCACTGGTACTCGAGTTTTTAAAGCGACGTATCTAACTCAAAAGCCAAGGGATGTGCAAGGAGCGCGCGGCGCTGACCTTGAGGACGGCACCGCTCGCACACCCAGTGCTTCGTTAGTACTCACACAATACGAGGCGATAAGTGCTCTGCCAGCGCGCCCACCACAGGCGCCCAAAAGTCGCTCTCTACGCGAGGGTCACCCATACCGATTTAGGCCCTCGAAAACCCATGTTGTAGGGCCAATCAATTTGCTGCTGTGGTACCAATGCCATATTTGGAAAACTCGCCACTAACTCCTCCAACAAAATTGTTAATTCAAGCTTAGCCAGCTGCGCTCCCAAACAAAAGTGCAGACCTTTGCCAAAAGCAATGTGACGTCTTGCATTCTCTCGCCCAACATCAAAGCCCTGACTATTGAAAAACTCGTCCTCATCACG
>JALRFH010000157.1 GCA_023253715.1 Halieaceae bacterium | reverse complement strand
AACAACGCGCTGCTGATGGAGGCGTTGCAGGCGAGAGCCGGACAAGGTTACCTTCAGGCTTGGGACCCGGTGACTCAGTCCGAGCGCTGGCGAATTCCGCTGCCGACCATCTGGAATGGTGGCGTGCTAGCCACTGCTGGTGGGTTGGTCATTCAGGGCAACTCGGCCGCTGAACTGGCGATTTACGACGCGGCAAATGGCGCGAAACTGTGGTCGTTCGACACGCAGGAGCGCATTGTCGCGCCGCCTGTCGCCTACAGTGTCGACGGAGAGCAATACATTGCCGTTGCAGTGAGCTGGGGCGGGGCGGTGGCGCTTGCCGGGGGTATTCCTCCCGGCCCTAAGCCTGAACGAGCCCGCATAATGGCGTTTAAGCTCGGTGGAAAAGCGGTATTGCCACCATTGCCCGAAGTTGTTGCTTTAACTCAACCACCCGAATCGTGGACGCAAGATGAACTGGTTTTAGAACAGGGGCGCACTCTGTATATGGACTTTTGTTTGCCCTGTCATGGTAATGGCGTGATTGGCAATGGCAGCGTGCCCGATTTACGGCATTTGCCTACAGGTTTTTACGATGCGTGGGATGCCATTGTCTTGGATGGCGCCTTAGTTAAGGCTGGAATGGTAGGGTTCGCGGATGTGCTGACTCGAGATGACTCGGCGGCGATAAAAGCCTACGTACTGACTCGTGCACAGCAAGACTGGGAGCTCTCACAGCAACCACAGTGGTGGGTTAACCTAAAAGCTTGGTGGTATGACAAAGTCGCGGCTGTTCTGCTCTGGCTCGCTGAATTGGCGAGCTAGGTGCTCTAAAGCAGGCTGATCATCAAGCGTGTTGTTAAGCTTTAGAAGAGCCGTTATGGTTCGTTTAGCGCCTACATCTAGCGTGCGATCAGTGTTTCACAACGGTGATGTAACTCGCCATCAAGGCTGTGCTCTGTAGCTAGCTGGGGCAGTAAATCACCCATCGTCTGTGCAAGGCCCCAAGGGCTGTTAATGACAAGCAGGCCGGAGCTGGTCATGCCGTAACCTTCGCTATCAGCGCGCTCGCCCAGTTCAAAGCAATCGACTCTTTGGCTAAGCCCTGCTGTCAGTGCTTTGACCATTTGGTTGCTTAGGCTTCGATCGACCACTGGGTACCAAACCGCAATGACGGCGCTTTCCATTTTTCGAAGTGCTTTATGCACGGTTTTGGGAATATCTTGATAGTCGGTTTTTAACTCGTAGGAGGGGTCAATTAATACGAGGGCGCGTCGGGTTGGAGTGGGTAATTGCGATAACAATCCCGCTAGACCGTCGCTTTGGTAAAGCTTAATAGCGGCTTGAGAGCGCAAGTTATTGGCCAGAAGTTTAGCGTCAGTGCTATGCAGTTCGTAGCATGCGCCTGAATCTTGACGGCGCAGTGCTCCTGCAGCTAGCTTCGGTGATCCTGGGTACACAGTAGCTTGTTCGCTGGTGTGCACCGCAGCTACGAGTGCCTGCATTAGAGGGTGCTGTGCCTCGCCGCTAAGATGGCGCCCGATGCCGCGCTGCCATTCTGCGGTTTTTTCAGCAAATTCACTGTGCAGTGAATAGGCCCCGGCGCCCGCGTGCGTATCGATGTATTTAAACCCTTTGTCTTTGCTGCGCATATGCTCCAGCAAAGCCAACAGAACAATATGTTTGAGTACGTCGGCAGTATTGCCGGCATGGTACGCGTGTCGGTAGCTAAGCACGAGATGGGTCTCTAATTTGGGTGGTCAAGTATAAACCGCATTTTGATCCTGCAATATGTCTATTTAATGCCTTGGCTTTACTCGATAGCGAGTGAATTGTCCTGCAGAAACGCAAGGCTTTGTTGCCAGTGTTGGTTGAGTGGAGCGGTGATGATGATACTTTTGTTGTCATCACTTAAGACCAATTGATGGGCGTGTAAGAACAGTCGCGCCTCACCGAATTGGTCTCTGGCCCAGCGGTTGTAGGTACCTTTACCGTAGCGAACATCACCAATAATGGGGTGATTTAGGTGTTTCAGGTGTTGCCGTAACTGGTGGCGCCTGCCGGTAATTGGGCTTAGCCGCACTAGCGCGAATCGACTCATTTCATAACGATCGATTTTCATATTAATTAGTAGCTTATCTATCGTTTTGAAAGTGGTTTCTGCTTGCTTTTTAGGGCTGTCTGGCGCACTGTCGGGGTCGCGCAGAGGGTGGTTGATGGCACCCTCGGCGGCAGGCCAACCTCTGACCAAGGCGAAGTAATGCTTTTTTACGGCATCGGTATGCCAGGCTTCGCTCCAATGGCGTGCCACCTCGGGCGATTTAGCGAATACCAAAACACCTGAGGTCGCTTTGTCGAGCCTGTGCAAGGGGTATATGCGCTGACCAATGTGGTCGCGCACCCACTGTAGCGCGAAGCGCGTCTCGTGCGCGTCGAGCTTGCTGCGATGTACCAACATGCCAGCAGGTTTGTTGATGGCGATCAGTGCGTCATCCTCATAGATTACCTCTGGTACGTCTGTGTCTAAATCCATGGGGGTATTATGTTTCCTGAGCCGGAATTCCCTTGCCATCGTCATTCGTCGAATGGATTGATTGTCGCAAATATCCTGCTCTGCTGCGATAGGTTATAGCGTTTGAATCGGTTTAGGCGTGATCGGCACACGGCGGTGACTAAAACACAAATCCGTAGCGTCTTAAGAATCATTTAATACACACGGGCTATGTACGCGACGGCATTTGTATCATAGCCTTCAGTTTCAAAATACAACGATAAGAGAGAATTTCATGTTTTATGGCTGGGTGTTAGCGGGCGTTGCGTTTTTGGTATTAATGTTAAGCAATGGCGCCATTATGTACAGCTACAGTGTGGTGGCAGTACCTATCGGTATCGAGTTTGACGCCAGTCGCACGGCCATGATGCTGGGTATTACAGTCATGACCCTGTGCGGTGGCCTTGTGTCGCCGTGGTTCGGTAGTTTGGTCGATCGTTGGAGCCTGAAAGGCATGATGTTGCTGGGTGCTCTGGGAATGTCGTTTGGCTACATTATTTTGTCTTTTACAACAGCGACATGGCAGGTGCCTTTGGTTTACGGTGCGTTTATGATGTTGGGTACCAACTTGCTAGGCCCCCTAACAACTTCGACCTTGCTGGCGCGCTGGTTTACCAAAAAGCGCGGTATGGCCCTAGGTATTGCGGCCGTTGGAACGTCGGTAGGCGGTTTCGTGTTCCCGCCCCTAATTCAGGGTTTAATTGATCAGCATGAATGGCGTACGGCCTTGCGCTACCTAGGGGTTGGTTTGTTGGTAGTGGCTGTCCCAGCGGTGTTGTTGGTGGTGAATTCGCCTCAATTAAAGGGATTGCATGCCGACGGCGCACCCATGGATCCCGATTTTGTACCGCCTGCAACCACACCGGTGTCATTTGGTTCACTGTTGAAAAACCGTAACTTTATCTTAATTGCGATTGTCATGAGTTTTCTGTTCGCAACGTACACCGGCGTTATGAGCAATATGGTGCCCTTCGCTATGGGGCGTGGTCTGACAGCTGATGAGGGTGCTTTTTTGATTTCGGCGTTAGCGGTGGCGGGTATCGTGGGTAAGCTAGTATTCGGTGCTGTTGCTGACAAGGTCGATCTACGCTGGGGCTTAGGCACTTCTATGGCACTGGTCATAGCCAGTATGTTGGTGTTCGCGTATTTTCAGGGTCTTACGGCTCTGATGGTGGGCAGTATTTTAATCGGCTTGGCTGCGGGGGGTATGTTGCCCGTTTGGGGCGCTTTGCTGGCAGTACTGTTTGGATCGACTAACTATGGTCGCGTCATGGGTATGATGAACCCGGTTATCATGCCGCTAACGCTTGCTGGCGCACCTATAGCCGGCTTTATCTTTGACACTACTGGTGCCTATACTGGCGCGTTTTTAACCTTCGCAGCAAGCTTGTGTGTGGGAATTGCGCTCTTGATCCTAATTGATATGACCGACCGCGCCGAAGCCTGAAGAAACGGAGGGGGAACATGGAGTCCAAAGTAGCAATTATCACCGGAGCCGGCGGGGGGATCGGCGAGGGTCTTGCGCGTGCCTTCGCACGTGAAGGCTACACCGTCGTGGTAGCCGAGATTGACGAGGCCAGCGGTCAAAGGGTGGCAGACTCGCTGGCATCCCTTGGCGGTCATGGCCTGTTCGTGCGTACCGATGTTGCCGATTTGGTGCAGGT
>JALRFH010000144.1 GCA_023253715.1 Halieaceae bacterium | reverse complement strand
GTAGACAATACGATACAGCGACCCTCGGCTTTGCAATTGAGCAAGAATCGCCGCAACCCACGAGTGGTCATCACATCCAAACCATTGGTGGGCTCGTCCAACACAATGTTTTGGGGACGATGAATCACCGATCGCGCGATCGCCGTCTTGGTTCGCTGCCCTTGCGAAAAACCTTCACACCGACGATCCACAAAATCTGACATCTCTAGGTTTTGAACAAGACGCTCGAGTTCCGGTTCGTAGTCTTTTGGTGAGAGCCCGTTGAGCTCAGCAAAATAGGCGATATTCTCACGCGCCGTTAGCCGTGGGTATAGGCCACGGGTATCCGGCAAAACACCAAGACGCCTGCGCACTTCGACCTTATCCCCCTCAATGTCTACGCCATCAATCCGCACTGAGCCTTGACTGGGCTTCAGTAAGCCATACAACAGCCGCATCGTCGTTGTCTTTCCAGCGCCATTAGGTCCAAGCAATCCAGTGATTTGCCCATCACGGGCGGTCATCGATACCGACTTCACAGCCTCAATGGTACCTTTTTTGGTCGCAAATGATTTTGCCACTGCATTGATCTCTATCATTTTAAGGCTCCCATCCATGTGCACCGCTAAACACCGGAAGGCTCTGTCGCTTATCGATACAGGCAGTTTCCTGAACCTTTAACGTTTCAATAAAATCGGCAACAAGTCTCGGCAAACAGCCTACGCTAAGGACCCCGTGACCTTCACCCCTAACACTAATATGCTGCGCATTTTGCAGACCCCCAGCGATGACATCGCCGTAACGCGGCGGCGTAACAGGATCAAATTCACCGGTCAAAACCAAAGTGGGTATATCGTGTCCGGCCAGCGTGTGAAAATCATCGGCTACCGCTTTCTGAGGCCAGACCTTACACTGAGAGCGCGAGAACTCGATCAGTTGCGCTCCGAGCAGGGTATCCGCTTCCGCGTTAACATCCAGCTCTGTCAAATAGGGGATGGACTCGCTGCAGATCACCGACAGCTGCAAGCCGTGGCTAATGGCCTCTTGCATGGACTCGACCACAATGTGGTTCAAGGCCAAAATATCGGCAAAGCCATCGCGCTTCGCGTTCACGAGTAAGGTCGGCAACATCACAGCTGTGGCAGGCTGATAACTCAACATTCGCAATACCGAGATCAAATGGTTGGGATCGACCACCGTCGTGTGATATTCGCCTGTTCTCGGATGGCGGTAGCGCGTTTCGGTCGGTAAGTTTTCAAGCTGATCCAAGAGTTGATTCAACACCACTCGAGTATCGCCCAGCTTATCGTAACACTCGGGATTTGTGTCACAAGCACTTAGACGCGCGTCTATAGCTGCATCAAGGTTGCGTCCGTGTTCACTCAGCAGGATAAGATTTGATGGCACGGGGCTATCGAGCAACAAGCTGCGAGTTTGTTCTGGGTAGAGCGCCGCATAGCGCTGAGCTAAGCGAGTCCCATAGGACACGCCCGCCACGTTCAAGGCACTAAACCCCAAGGCTATCCGCACCTGATCCAAATCTTTTGCAGCGTCGTCGGTGGTGTACTGCGCCAAATCGCGATTCGCATGACGTGTTAAACAATCCTGAGCTAATCGCTCTGCCACTCCTTGATTACTCGCATCTAAGGCGGCCATGTCCTCTTCGCTAAACGGGCAATCAAGGGCTTGAGAGGCTCCGGTCCCTCTCTGATCCACCAGCAGAATCGGGGCAAACTCGCCTACTTTGGCGAGCCCAGGTCGAATCGAGGGAAACGAGGCACGCGCCCCCTGGCCCGGACCGCCCGCGAGAAAAACCAGAGGCACAGTGCCCTCTATCTGACTGCGAGGCGGTATCCAGGTCAGCGCCAAATCCACCTTATCGCCCTTAATCTCGTCATGATCTTCAGGCACTGGCAGGCTCGCACACCAGGCCGGATAGACCGAGCGTTCTCCCTCTGCCATGCACTTCTCAAATTCAATGGTTCCAATGCGTTTTATTTCAGTCGCAAAGCTTTCTGTGCTTGCCCACAACAGTAAGGCTAGCGTGATTTTTCGAATCATCACCCACATTCCATAACAGTTCAAACTTCAGAGTATGGTATGCTGATCACTTTGTCACACATTCACGACGAACACCCCATGCAACGCGACAAACAACCAAAGAGCAACAACTAAGCCATGGATACACTGGCTCTGTGGCAAAGCATTGCGATCTTTTTTGTGTTTATCTGGTCTGGTTTTGTCCGCTCCGGCCTAGGGTTCGGCGGCGCGGTTTTGTCCTTGCCGTTCTTGCTATTGATCCACGATCAACCACTGGTATTTTTACCCCTTGTCTCCGTGCACTTACTCGTTTTTTCGTCGTTGACGATCGCGCAGCCTTGGATCGCAGAGCTGGCGCGGGGTGAAAAGCCGACGTTCGAATCGAATATTCATTGGCCGTATCTACGAAAAATTTTAGCGATCACGATTGTGCCCAAATTGTTGGGCGTTTTTGGCGTCATTAACCTGCCCAACCAAGTCGTTACTACGTTTATTTTTGTGATTGTACTGATCTATGGGTTCAGCTACGTCTTGCAGAAAAATTTTGTCTCGAATCATCCGGCAGTCGACTTACTCTTTCTCGTTCTTGGGGGATATGTTTCCGGGACATCACTCATTGGCGCGCCTTTAATCATTGCCGTCATGGCGAGAGAGCTCCCCAGAGCTCAACTACGTGACACCTTGTTTGCCCTATGGTTTATTTTGGTTTCCATCAAACTTGCAGCTTTCGCGGCGGCCGGCATTGATTTGCAGTGGCAAGCGCATCTGTGGCTACTGCCTGCTGCTGCCATCGGGCATGTGCTTGGACTCAAATTTCATCAATACTCGTTGCGAGTCGAACCAAAACGCTTTATGCAATGGATCGGTGCGGCGCTCATTGCGGTCGCGCTCGCGGGCTTGTTACAACACTGACCCCTAGCCAGATTGCACCTTGATGCGGGTACGCTATCCGAAGACAAACTCGTTAACAAAGGGTACGACAGCCTCTGGTGACTCCAGTGGAAAGAGATGTCCGCCCTGCATTACCACGATACTGACGTCCTTTTGAACCTTTTGCCACCGCTGGATAATGGGGGGAAAAACAACGTCGCTCTGCTCACCCACAATACCCAGGGTGGGGATTTGTAAACGTTTGAGTTTCGACCAAACCCAGGGCGCCGACATGTATACCTCGGCTTCCCACTCACGCGAAAACTTAAGTGATACGCCATCGTCGCGTTCCCCGAAGCCCGCGCGAATGTAACCCCACAACGCTGCATCGCTAAAATTCGCAAAGGCTCTTGCTTTGCGATGAAATTGAAACGCCTCAGTATAATCACTGAAGAAATTGGGGCGGCGCAGGGCCTTACGTACCATTGGCATCTGCTGTCGCTTCGAGCGCGGCATAAAACGCATGGCGAGTTGCATGTGCGGTGGCACAAAAACGGGGTCCAATAAGATCAGATGCGAAACCAACGAAGGCGTTTTCGATGCCGCGAACATCGATACAGTCGCACCCATGCTATGCCCCAATAACACCACAGGTTCATCAAAAATGCGCCGCAGCTGAGTCAAATAATCGTCGGCAAAATGCGCCCACTTCACACCCTTATAGGGCCCCTCCGGCATGCGCAACGGCAGGTGGTCATAGGTGTAAACCGTTGCGAAGTCGCTTAAAGCTTCGAGCAGTGGCTGATAGCTCCCCGGTGGATAACCGTTTGCATGGGCAAAACAGATTTTAGTTGAAGAAGACCCTGCAACGTGTTGAATAGCCATCAAAAAACCTTAAGTCTGAGGAAATATAAAGCCACAAAACGGCCGGGTGCTTTTTTTGTGGCAAGGCTCTGCGTGAGCAGAGCCTTGTGGGTTTTACCAGTGGTTAGGCGCATGCGCCGGACAGACGGGAAATTCGTCTTCTGGACGCGTCATGCCCCAGTTTTCAGCGTTCCAAAGCGCATTAGAGCCCTCTCGTTCAAACCACAATTTTCCGCGCTCATTCGCCTCCGGTGCGACTTGATTCATGCTCGAGCTGTCGTACAAACGCCCATCAATGCTGACCATCGCCACGCTGTCGGTATTGCGAATATCCTCCAGTGGATTCTTGTTTAGAATCACAAAATCCGCCAGCTTACCCACTTCCAAGCTGCCAATTTCACGGTCCATGTTCAAATAGCGCGCGCCGTCTATGGTAGCCGCCTGAAGCACTTTGTCAGGCGCCATGCCACCTTTGGCAAGCGACCACATTTCCCAATGGTAGCCAAGTCCCTGCAGCTGTCCGTGGGCACCTACCGTCACAAGTACGCCACGATCCTGTAGGGCCTTGCCGCTCGCCGCAACCGTTTTAAAGAAGTAGTCGTCCTCTGCAGCTTGTTGGACACGACGAGAACGCGCAGTGAGTTCGGCAACTGGTGTGTAGCGTCCCAGCAGTTCATGCTCCCAGACATTGGAATCTTGGTACCAATAGTACTCGCTGTTAAGCCCCGCGTAGTTCACTACTAAGGTCTGGGTATAACCGACGTGTGGTGCTCCCTGCCATAAGCGGAGGACATCTTCATACAAGGGCGCAACGGGCAAATTGTGCTCAAGCCCCGTCGAACCATCGAGAATGTGGGTCAGCTGGTTGTAAAACGTAGCACCGCCCTCTGGATAGACCGACATGCCGAGCTCGGCCGCGGCTTGTATGATCCACTGGCGCTGTTCGCGGCGTGGTTGGTTATAACTTTTTACGGAGAACGCGCCCTGGGCCTGCAACCTTTTAAGATGCACACGGGCATCGTCGAGTGATTGGATGTCGACGTAAGAGTTTGACTTCGCCCCGTACAACACCGACCCGGTCGAGAAGATTCTCGGGCCTATCAGCTTGCCTGTGCGTTGCAGTTCGGCTAGCGAGAACACCGTTTCGGTATTACTCGAAGGGTCGTGGGTCGTTGTCACACCAAAAGCTAAGTTCGCCAAATAACTGGCGTTTGTCTCAGGTAAGGGCGATGAATAAAAATGCCCACTGTGATGCGCATGCGTGTCGATAAATCCCGGCACAATTGTCTTGTCCGACACATCAATCACCATTGCGTTCGCAGGGACCTCAACGTCTGCAAAATCACCGACCGCCACAATTTTGTTACCCTGCACCAGCAAAGTACCCCGTTCTATGGGCCGGCCAACCACGGGGACAATTCGGGCGTTCTGATAGGCTATGATCTTATCTGAACGCTTTACGGGATAGGAAAGTTCGAGTGTGTATTCAGCCGGGCTTGCCTCGGGCCTACTCATGTCCAAGCTGCTATAAGTCGGGCCCAAGCTCCAGTGTAGAGCCCCAGACGACCAGTGTAGGTACCGTCCGGCACCCTCCGACACTTGTTTTGCTGTGAGCTCTGCACCACCCAAAGATTGCTCTTTAGCCGATAGGACAATGGGGGCCACGTACACTTTAAAATCCTTGCGATACGCGATGCGCTGCCCTAGTGGGTCAATCGCCCATTCACTGATCGCACCTAAACTATAGCGCGTACGCTGCTCGGTACCATCGGTATTCACGGTACTGATGAACCGTTTGTCACCACCGCCATGTTCGTAAGCAATCAAGTCTTCACGAAGGAAGATCGGTTCTCGCCCCTCGCGGAGCAGACGCCGAGCCTTACCATTTTGATCACTGACATAAATACCCGGCTCTAGACCGTAAAGCAGACCTCTGAAGGAATTACCCGTTTGCTTTTGATAGACCACGGTTCCCTCATTATTCACGTCTGGGTGTTGGTAATGGCCCGGCTCACTGGTGATTTTTGCAAGTCCTGAAATCCCTTTCGTGCCTCGCCATTTCGCTCGATAGATCGAGCCATAGGTACCGTCTTGCCAATGGGCAAATACAAGATATTTACCATCGGCACTGAACTGCGGCGCGTACTCGAAACCTTCGAGCTTGGTCAGACGCTTTGGTTGCAAATTTTGGACATCCGCGTAATACAGGTGTCCCAAGGCGTGAAATACAAGATAGCGGCCATCAGGGGATGTGGCGAAATCACGCAACATCTTTGACGCCACCACATCGATATCCACCTTGGGTGTTGCTTTACGGGTCTGAGCTATCGTTTGGGCAACTTCGGCAGTGAACCCAATCCCGACAACCGCCTTTGTGTCGACATCAATGCGGTGTAATTTACCCTTAGCCCAGAACACAATCGATTCACTGTCTGGTGTCCAAGAAAAATTGGGGTATAGGCCAAAAAGCGCCCAGACCTCCTGTTGGTCGTGATCAAGTTCGCGATAGAGGACTTGGCTTTCACCGGTCTGGCGATCGTACAGCATCAATACCGAGTCAGTTTGTATACGCTTGACGTAAGCGATATAACGGCCATCAGGCGATGGCTCTGGGCGAACGGCGCCGCCCGGCCCCCCAAGCAGAGCAATATTTTCCCCCGTTTCCAAATCCAAACGTCGGGTTACATAGATGCCTTCGTGTGGGTTTTTGTTGTACTGGAAATACGGGCCCGGAGTCGCGTCTTGGGTATAGTACAGATAACGACCGTCTGGCGAGTACACTGGGTCATTCTCGTCTTGCTGTTCATTCCGCTTAGAGGTCAGCTGAACACCGCTGCCGCCATCGAGATGATAAAACCACATCTCACCAGAGCCCAGCGAGCGCGAACCCGTGAAATGCTTGCGAGCGACGATACCCGAACCATCGGGATGCCAGCGAGGGTTTGTCAGCGAGCGAAATTTTTCGGTAGTGATAGCTCTTTCGTGTTTGGTGGCCAGCTCCATGACGAAGATGTTGTTGCCGCCATTGGCGTCGCTGATATAGGTCAGCGATTTACCATCCGGGCTAAACCGAGGTTGCACTTCTTGCGCTAAGGTCGTCGTTAAGCGCTCTGCCTCGCCGCCTGCCATCGGCAGCAAATACAAATCACCCAACATATCAAACACAATCTGACTCCCGTCGGGACTGACATCGACATTAAGCCAGGTACCCTCGTCGGTTGTGAATACGAGCTCCTCAGTTGGGCCCTGCCAAATGATCTGATGCAGTTCGCTACCCGACGTTTCAAGCTCTGAGGCACTCGCCGCATCAGCCACCGACCAAGCCAGAGATGGCGCCAACAGACCGACCGGTATCGTCAACCAGACAGCCAAATATTTCCGCATGAATTTCATATTCGCTGTACCCTTTACGCTTGTGATACTGTCTCAAACCCCTCGATAGCTTTGATTTCAAGGTAATCCGTAAAACCGTGAGCACCCCATTCGCGGCCGTTGCCCGATTGCTTGTACCCCCCAAATGGGATACTGGGCCCACCGGACGCCCCATTGATTTTTACATTACCAGCCCGAATCCTGCGGGCAACTCGACGAGCTCGGTCAAGATCGCCACTCTGCACATAGCCAGCTAAACCGTAATTCGTGTCGTTTGCAATTTGAATCGCTTCTTCTTCGGTGTCGTACGGGATAATTACCAGAACAGGACCAAATATTTCTTCTCGAGCAATAGTCATCGTGTTTGTAACGTCCGAGAATACCGTGGGTTTGACAAAATAACCGGAGCTAATCCCATCTGGCCGACCTAAACCGCCACACACTAATTTAGCGCCCTCTTCTATCCCTTTGCCAATGAGGCCCTGAACTCGATCGAATTGAACTTGGCTCACCAGCGGTCCCATATTCGTCGCCTCATCGGCTGGGGCACCCACTACAATCATGCCAGCGGCTACATTGGCGGCCGCCTCGGCCTGAGCGACTTGATCACGGTGCACCAGCATACGTGAGGGCGCGTTGCAGCTCTGCCCGGTATTGTGAAACATGTGCATGGCGCCGCGGATCACCGCCTCCTCGATATTCGCATCGGGCAAGATAATATTCGGCGATTTACCACCCAATTCTTGCGTCACCCGCTTGACCGTCGGCGCCGCATTTTGTGCAATCAAGGTACCGGCACGCGTCGATCCCGTAAAAGAAACCAAGTCAACATCTGGGTGCTTCGATAAGGCGGTGCCTACACCGGCACCATCGCCATTAACTAAGTTAAACACGCCAGCGGGCACGCCCGCCTCGTGCAGAATTTCAGCGAAAATCACGGCCGACAAGGGTGCAACCTCGCTGGGCTTGAGCACCATGGTGCAACCAGTAGCGAGCGCGGGCGCTACCTTGCACGCAATTTGGTTAACCGGCCAATTCCAGGGCGTGATCAGCGCACAAACGCCAATCGGCTCTTTGACCACCTTGTGCTCGCCGTGATCCTCTTCGAACGAGTACGTTTGCAGTACATTTAGCGCCTCGGCGAGGTGCGCCAACCCGGCGCCAGCCTGGGCTTCGATGGCAAGCGTCGCCGGTGCACCCATTTCCAAGCGAATGGCCTCTGCCACATCCGCATAGCGCGCTTGATAAACCTCCACAATACGTTCCAACAAGGCCATGCGTTGTTCGACAGACCACTGGGAATACAAGTCGAACGCTTCTTTAGCAGCTGCAACCGCGCGATCCACATCGGCATCGCTACCCAAACTAATGCGACCCACCACCTGTTCATCCGCTGGGTTGATCACGTCACAGATTCTGGCCTCGATTGGATCGACCCACTCACCGTTTACGTAAAACTTTGTGTATTCGCGCATTCGACTTCTCCGTATTATTTTTAACGAGCTAGAGTGTATCAATACCCACGTTTTTGCCTAGGCCTTTTTGGGACAAAACCGCATCATTCGTCACAGACGTTGCCAAGGCCGACAGGCTACCGCTACCATGCAATGTCAATAATCGGAGATAAAACATGCAATCGGACGAGCTCACACTATTTAAAGACATGGCGCGCCGCGCCTTTGAAGCAGAGATACAGCCCTACTACGATCAATGGGAAGAGGACAAATGGGTCCCGAGGTCGCTTTGGAACACTCTCGGTGAAGCGGGTTTATTATGCCCCGATGTCAGCGAGGAATATGGAGGTGCAGGTACCGGCCCAGAGGTCACGCTCGCGATGATCGAAGAGATGTCTTATATGGGCTTCGGTGGTCTGGCGTCTGGCTACGGTATTCACTCAAATATTGTCGCACCTTACCTCATTCACCACGGCACCGACGCTCAAAAAGAGCATTGGCTGCCCAAAATGGTGACTGGCGAAGTCGTGGGTGCACTCGGCATGACCGAACCCGGCGCCGGTAGCGACGTGCAGGGGATCAAAACCAACGCCGTACGCGATGGCGACGATTGGATCCTGAATGGCTCCAAAATTTTTATTACCAACGGCATGCACGCTGATCTTGTGATTGTTGCTGCTATCACCGACCCAGGTAAAGGCGCAAAAGGCACTTCACTATTCCTGGTCGACACCTCACGACCCGGATTTGAACGAGGCAAAAAACTCGACAAAATTGGCCAACACGCATCCGACACAGCCCTACTCTTCTTCCAAGACATGCGCCTACCCGCTGATGCGCTACTAGGCGAAGAAAACAAAGGCTTCGTTATTATGATGCAAGAGCTCCCACGCGAAAGGCTTGGCATCGCCGCACAGGCCGTCTATCAGGCACAAGGGGCATTAGATCTGACGGTTCAGTACGTGCAGGAACGCCAAGCCTTTGGACAGTCGATCGCGAAGTTTCAGAATACCCGTTTCAAACTCGCGGACGTCAAAACCGAGATCGCGCTGAACAAAGCCTTTTACGAGAGCTGTGCGGCACAGTATGCGAAGGGCGAACTCAGCACTGACGACGCCGCCATGTTGAAATTGGCGTCGTGTGATATGCAGTGTCGAGTCGTGGACGACTGTCTACAGCTTTTTGGCGGTTATGGCTACACCACCGAATATCCGATCTCTCGGTTTTATGTGGACGCTCGCATACAACGCATTTACGGCGGCTCGGCCGAAATTATGCGAGAACTCGTAGCGCGCAGTATTCTTGGACGTTAGGCAAACTTCTTTGATATTCTGGGCGTATCAAACATGCGCCCATTAACTTAAGGAGTCATTATGCGTCTGTCAAAAACTCTGTCGGCTGTTGCACTAAGCGCCACTCTGAGTACCACCACCCTCGCGCACCAAGTCCAAGAAGAGCCTAATCAAAGTTATCGTCAGTCTTACTTTGCCCTGATCGGGGCTAACGCCGGGCCTCTATTTGGCATGGCCCAAGGGAAAATCGACTACAATCAGAAGCAGGCGGCAACCCACATTGGCAATTTAAAAGCTCTCTCAAACATTGATGTCACCAGTGCTTTCCCAGCCGGCAGTGACACAGGCACTACGCGCGCAAAGCCCGAGATCTGGTCAAATATCGATGATTTCAAGAACAAGTTTGCAGCAATGCAAGACGCGGTTACCGCGCTAGGAGCCGACGAGGACGGCATCGAGAATCTTGGCGGACTGGGTAAATCCTGCAAAAGCTGCCACGATGAGTACAAAGCCAAAGATTATCTCTACTAGGCTAATACACCCACAACGGATCGGGTTCGGGTAATACCAGCCCGACCGCTATGACCCCACAGGCAATCAGCAACAACACGCCCAGCCCCAAGCCTAGGCGCGGCCGAGACGTCGGCACCCGGCGCAGACGTTTTCCAAACCCCATTTGGGTAATGAGCGCGTCCTTTTTAACCCACTGGTGGTAACTCACGACGGCAATGTGCAACACCACCAGTGCCTGCAAAGCATGCCATGAAAGCTCATGAACTTGACTAGCCCATTCAACCATGGCGCCATGAGCAAAGACCACTAGAGGTCCCTGCAAGAACAATTCATCCGTATTCACGAGTCCAGATACCGCCTGCAGGAGCAGCAAAACCAACATCAGCATCACCGACCATGCGCCCAGCGGGTTATGACCCACGGTCGCGGGACGACCCGCTTTTAGGTACGCCCGCACCGTCCGCCACCCAACCAAAAATTGTGTAAATCGAGCGCGTTCGGAGCCGACAAACCCCCAAACGAAGCGCCAAATGACCAACACGAGTACGCAGTAACCACAGTAGGCATGCCACTGCATGCGATCAGTCTCAGCTGTCCACCACGCCAGGCCCAGCAGTACGGGAAAGCACCAATGAATCAAACGCTGCCAAAGGTCCCAAATTGGATACATCGCGGCACTTCACCTATCGAATCTTGTCTAAGCGGGGCTCGGAGTCAGGCAAGCCCTCGACTACCGTGCGAATAATGCTGCCGACAATCTCAGTGCGATGCCGTGGCCCGTGCGCGCTAGCATCCAACGACTCGTAGCCAGCGTCACCTGGGTACATTGCGGCAAAGCCCCCTTGTATTGGCGCACCGTGAGGCTCAACCACGACTGGCGTGCAGATTTCGAGCGCAGCAACGACGCGCTCAACCGAATCGAATTCACTGATCGCCTTCAGAGTCATGTAGGTAGGCGGCAGCATCGGCAAGTCGCCGGCGTGATGACGACGAAACACCTCGGATACGCCCAACCAGCATGCTTCGTGGATTTCGCCATGGTCAATCTGAACCTTGGCGTTGTCTTGTAGGGCCGCCACAAACAGCCAAGTCGAAAAGCGCCTCGACTCCCCTTTGGGCGTAGTCCAATGACTGATCTGATAGAGATGCTCTGGTTGCACTTCCAAACCACATTCCTCCATCGCCTCGCGACAGGCCGCATTCTTAGCTGCCTCGCTGAGATCCTCACCACAGGCTTCAATATCCGCGGAATCCACCGAGCCGCCGGGGAAGACCCAGGCCCCTGCAGCGAAGGCTAAGGCTTTGTTACGACGTAACATTAACGCTTCAATTTCGGTCTCGCCCTGCCGAATTAATGCCACTGTGCCCGCCGGTTTAATCGGCAACTCTTCACGCTTACTCATCAAACAATTCCAGCAAGGCGATCACCGTAGCCTCTACACCCAAGGTGATCGAAGCCTCAGGTTCAATTTTGAATAAACCTGAATGGTGTGAAGGAACTGGCGCGCCCCCATTTTTTGCGTTTTCAATCAGCGTTTGAGGCGTGCCACCTACCGCGAAATAGGTGCTGGGAATATAAGGATCCACGGTAAAGTAACCAAAGTCCTCAGCGCCCATACCCAAACGTTTACCTTCGTCGAAAATGTCGTCACCCAAGGTTGACTGCCATACCGAACGCAATCGCTCGGTGAGCGCCTTGTCATTTACCGTCGGGGGGACACTCTCGTCACTGATCGTGACTATGGGAAGCTTGTCCTCAGGCAAACCAGCGACACGCCCCATATTCTCAGCGATTCGCACGATCCCGTCCAAAAGCAACTGCCGACTTTTGGGGTCCTCACTGCGGACAGTCAACTCTAAATGCGCCGAATCTGAAATGATATTGTGTTTGGTGCCGGCATGAAAGGAACCCACCGTCACCACACCCGGTTCACGAGGCGGTAATTCGCGGCTAACCAACGTTTGCAACGCCAATACAATTTGCGAGCCCAATACGACTGGATCGATTCCCGCATGTGGGCTAGCACCGTGCGCCGCCACCCCGGTAATCGCAATATCAACGGTGTCAGCACCCGAGTACATTGCATCAGTGGCGGCCACGAGCTTACCGGCCGGGGTATCCGCCGAAACGTGCAAAGCCAGCGCGTAATCAGGCTTCGGATAAGCACCCCAAAGTCCATCCTGCATCATCATTTTTGCACCACCGACACGCTCTTCCGCGGGCTGACCAATGAGCATTAAGGTGCCGCTCCAAGCTTCTTTGTGAGTTGCCATGTAACGTGCGGTTCCCACCAAACTCGTCATATGCATATCGTGACCGCAGGCGTGCATCACCGGCACTTCTCGCCCAGACCAGTCGATTTGCGTCGCACTTGATGCATATGCGAGTCCACTTTTTTCCAGCACTGGCAGCCCATCCATGTCCGCTCGAACCATAACCGTTGGGCCAGCACCATTTTCCATGAGACCAATAATTCCGGTACCGCCGATTCCCGTCGACACATCAAAACCCGCCGCCCGGAGCTCCTGAGCTAATCGCTCAGCGGTTTTAAACTCCATCATTGATAATTCTGGATTGCGGTGAAAATGCACGAACAAGTCGCCTAGGTGACCCGCATAATCGGCCTTGACCTGATCCCGTAGCGGCTCTGCAGCCACTAAAGGATTTAGGGTTGCCATACCGAAGAGCGTCATGGCCAGCGCGTAGGACGGTAATCCGGAAAATTTCATAGTAATCCTTGCATTATCAAGTTATTGAATTAGATCGTATTTTGACGCCAGTATATCGATAATCTCAGACCGAGGATCGGCACTGAGCTCTATTTTCCGCCCAGTAATCCTCTCGGCAACACCTGTATAAGTGGCGCTGACTTGCAACAATACTTCTTGCGGCAACTCTAATCCCGCGGCGAGCTCAAAACGCTCATCCATACGGGTTTTATCTAATAGCACATCGGGATCTGGCACCGTGTTCAGGAGCAATTGTCGGAACTCCTCTTTAGAGCGCTCTACGACTTGCCCGCTGCGATACGCCTCTCCCTCCCAGATGCGAGAGGAATCGGGTGTACCCACCTCGTCCATGTAGATCAAGTGTTGATTACCATCGGCACCTTTGACATACCCAAATTCAAATTTCGTATCGACGAAAATTTGATCAAGTGCCTGCAGCCGCTGGTCGATCAGCGCGAAACCTTCCTTGAGCAAGGTCTCGTAGCGATCGACATCGGCGACGGATTGGAACTTAAATGCCTGCCAATTCTCAATGAGCTGCCGCCGCGTTACGTTCACATCATCCGCTTCTGGCACACCGGGAATCCCTTTCATGATACCTTTCGTAGACGGCGTAATGAGCAACTCTGGTAGACGCTGATCACGCTGCAACCCTTCGGGCAACTCGATCCCGCAAAAAACACGCTCCCCCTTGCTATACGCGCGCCACATTGAACCCGTAATGTACTGTCGAGCAATCGCTTCAACCATCACAGGTTGCGCTTTTTGCACAATCCACACCAAGGGGTGAGGCACATCGACAATGTGGCTATCGGCCAGGCCCGCCGCTTTAAACTGCTCGAACCAATGCTGCGATATGGCGTTCAAGGCTGCCCCTTTGCCCGGCACGCCGGCCATACCGCCTTCTCCCTTCCAAAGACACTCAAACGCTGAGATGCGATCACTGATGACCATAATGGCGAGAGGCGCATCGGGCGCTACCTTGTAGCCGTGAGTAGCAATTAGTCGCGCGCTGTCCGCGTCAGACAACCAATACACCGAACGGACCTTACCACTGTGAACTGCTTGCTCGGTTCGAATCGGTAACGTGTTCGCTACTGCCAGTACTTGTGGCGCAGATGCCATAGATAACTCCTCAATCGATCGTAAACGTGAACTATAACCAGACTTAAGCGTGGCCGCCAGTATTAAGCCGCCCGTTCATCGAAACCTGTGTTCAGCCCTGCTATAATCGCAGGCCATTCAGCCAAAATAAGACCCACCATGTTTTCGATCTCGTCCCACCCTAGGTTCCGCCCCCTCCTCTTAACGACCGTGCTAGTGACCCTGACCCAGTGGCTGCATGCCGCCGAATTAGAGGAAGTTTTTGTCAGCGCCGAGCGCAGCCCAAGCACCCGTGAGTCTCTGACCCTGAGCGCCTATCGCGTGGATGGCGAAACGCTTGCGCTGGCAACGGCAACCCATATCACCGAGGTGGCCAGCCGCCTACCCGCCGTGTGGATCAGTCGCGGCAACGGTCAAGAGAGCTTGGTCAGCGTGCGCTCCCCGGTACTCACCGGCAGCGGTGGTTGCGGTTCAGTATTAATGGCGCAAAATAACATTGCGTTACGAGCGCCTGGCTTTTGTAATGTCAACCAGCTGTTCGACGCGCATTTGGAATTTGCCGGGGCGCTTGAGTCAATCAATGGCCCCGTGCCAGCCACGTATGGCGCCAACGGTCTGCACGGTATGATTAACATACTGGCACCTTCAGACCCTCAGTCGGTCCCCAACGCCATCCAGTTGGAGGTGGGTTCTAACAACTACAACCGCGTCAACCTGACTCGACAAGCCGGTACCGACAATAGTCCCTGGTTAGTCGGCTTTACGGGGATCAGTTACGGTGGTTACCAACGTGATTCAGGCTACGATCAACAAAAATTAAGTGTCTTACGCCGCGTCGAAGCCGATCAGCTCACCCACACGAGTTTCCTGTCTTATACCCACCTCAACCAAGAAACTGCCGGTTATATTCAGGGCAACGATGCCTACAGACTCGAGCCCGCAAAACGCGACAATCCGAACCCAGAAGCCTTCCGGGACGCCTACGCGCTTAATGCCTTTCATCGCATAGAAGGACTGTCGGCAAGCGATAACCCTTGGTCTGTGACCCTGTTTGCCCGCCACAATGACATGCGTTTCTTGCAGCACTACCTGCCCTGGCAAGCGATCGAAGAAACGGGTCACAGCAGTATAGGTGCGCAAAGCGATTGGCAATCGCCTTGGGCAGGCGGCACCTTAAAACTGGGAATAGATGCCCAGTTCACACGCGGCTATTTGATCGAGGAACAACCACAACCCTTCAGTCCAAATCAACCTCAGGGGAAACACTATGATTACACCATCGAGGCGAGTACGGCCGCCATCTTCGCGCTGTTGACCAAAGACCTTTCTAACGCGCTCACCTGGCGAAGCGGCGTAAGGCTGGAGTCTACTTTGTACGATTATAACAATCGACTCAGTAGTGGTAGCGCCTGCTCACCCAGCGCCAGCGCATGCCGCTTTTATCGCACCAGCGACACTCGCGACAGGTTCTCGGATATCAACGCACACACGGGACTTCTGTGGCGGTTGAGCGAATCACACTCGGTACGGTTCCATCTCGCAACGGGCTATCGCCCACCAGAAACGAGCGAACTGTATCGTTTGCAGAATGGTCAGAACGCTGCCCAACTCGACTCTGAGAGTGCTCGCAGCATCGAACTTGGTTGGCGAGCCAATTTCGAGACCTTAGAAATGGACGCCAGCCTCTACCGCATGAACAAGTCTGACGTCATTTTTCAAGACGCCAATCGTTACTATGTCACCGGCGCAAAGACACGCCACCAGGGATTTGAGTTAAAGCTAAGCTCTAAGGTTCCAGGCCCCTGGAATGCAGACCTGGCTGTCAGCTATGGATCACATGAATACGCCAATGATCCCGGCTATTTGGGTGTAAACCAGTCGATCGTCGGTAATGCGATGGACACAGCCCCTGAATGGATGGGCAGTGCCCGAGTTCGCTACACCCAAGCGACGTGGCAGGCTGAGCTCGAGGCGATCTATCTTGACCCTTACACCACCGAGCCAACCAATAGCAATTGGTACGAGGGGCATACCCTAGTGAATCTGCGTGCTACGCGCCAGTGGAATCAAGACTGGAGCTCCAGCGTGCGCGTCATGAATCTCGCCAACACCGACTACGCCGAGCGTGCCGACTTCGGATTCGGGAATGAACGCTTCTTTGTGGGTGAACCCCGAAGCCTGTTTGTTACCTTAAGGTATCAACCCTAAAACGCGACACCGGCCGTCATGAGGCGAGCAAAGATGAACGTTTAGGCCATCGACGCGATGCCGACGGCCTCCCGAATTCTCTTCATAAGCGGCGCGGAGTGCTCGCGAGCTTTCGCCGCACCTTGTTGCAAAATATGCTCGATTTCGTCGGGATTGTTCATCAGCACTTCGTAGCGACCACGAGCCTCACTTAAATGATCATTAATGAGCTCATACAAGCGTTTTTTCGCTTCACCCCACGCTATGCCACGTTCAAATTCTTGGCGCATAGAAGCGCGTTCAGACGGTGTAGCAAAAGCGCTCCAGATTTGAAAAACCGTCGATGTATCGGGATCCTTTGGCTCTCCTGGCTCAAGCAGATTCGTTTTGATCTTGTTGATCGATTTTTTTAGCTTTTTCTCAGTATCGAACAAGGGAATCGTATTGCCGTAACTTTTACTCATTTTACGTCCGTCCAACCCAAGCAAAACATCCGTTTCTTGATCGACTACGGCCTCGGGAAGCACCAGCAGCTCGCCGTAATGATGATTAAAACGACTGGCAATATCCCGCGCCATCTCGATGTGCTGAATTTGATCTTTACCCACGGGCACGTGGGTGGCTTTGAACATCAAAATATCGGCAGCCATCAACACGGGGTAATTGAAAAGGCCCATTGTCACACCGAAGTCAGGGTCCGTATTACGCGCTTCATTATCCGCTACCGCGGCTTTGTATGCGTGCGCGCGATTCATCAACCCTTTAGCCGCTGAACAAGACAAGATCCAACACAGCTCTGGAATCTCTGGAACGTCAGACTGACGATAGAATACAGCGGTCTGGGTATCTAGGCCCAGTGCTAACCACGTCGCAGCAATTTCTCGGGAGGACTGTCGCACCATCGCGGGATCTTGGCACTTGATCAACGCGTGGTAGTCTGCCAAAAACAAAAATGACTCAGTATCATCTTGCTTCGATGCCTCGATGCACGGACTAATGGCGCCCACGTAATTACCTAGATGTGGCGTTCCCGTGGTGGTAATACCTGTAAGCACGCGGTGTTTTACCGGGATCATAAATTTATCCTTCTAATTCGCTGGCTTGATAGCGACTAAAATAATGCGTCAAGATGGCCTGCAGATAGCTCACGTCAGCGCAACCGGCTAGCTCTCGAATGGAGTGCATGGCAAACGTGGGCACCCCGACATCCAATGTTTTAATACCCGTTTCACCTGCCGTGATGGGGCCGATGGTCGACCCACAGCCCATATCGGTTCGAACAACAAACGATTGCACCGGTACCTCGCAACGCTGCGCTAGCATGCGGAAATACCCTGCCGTCAGGCTGTTGGTGGCGTAACGCTGATTAGAATTGATTTTTATCACTGGGCCGGCATTCAATAAGGGGCCGTGGTTGTCGTCGTGACGATCGGAAAAGTTGGGGTGAATTCCGTGTGCATTGTCACAAGAAATCATAAACGAGGCTTCAATCATAGCACGAAAGCGCGCCGGATCGGGTTCTAGCTGTTGCAGCACACGGGTCAAGAGCGGTCCATTAGCTCCCACTGCTGACAAACTGCCGACCTCTTCGTGATCGTTGCACACCATCAAGGCGGTGGCATCGCCATCCGCTGCCAGTAACGCTTGGATCCCAACGTAACAACTCAGCAAATTATCGAGCCGCGCCGCCGCGAATAACGATTGATCAAGGCCAATCACTGAAGCCTGTTGCACGTCGTAAAAGCAGAGCTCGTAATCAAGTACCGCATCGATTGGACCGATGTCGACTTCAATGCGCTTTTTCAGCTCGGCACGAATCGACCAGTCCTCAATGTTTTGACCCAGTACCGGTAAGATATCCGTTTGTGGATTGATACTGCGACGTTGATTTACCTCGCGATCCAAATGAATCGCAAGACTGGGAATGACGGCCACTGGGTCGTGAAAGTTGACCAGAGTTGACCGCACCACTCCACCAACTCGATAACTCGCTCGTCCGGCAAGCGATAAATCACGATCAAACCAAGGGTTTAGCAATACGCCCCCGTAAACTTCCACGCCCAGCTGGGCATAACCCTGCCGGGTTTTTTCCGGTTTGGGCTTAACCATGAGCGTTGGGCTGTCAGTATGCGCACCCGCAAGTGCTATCCCCGCCTGACTCAGGTCTTCAGAACCCAACCTCAACGCGACGATGGAACTTCCGTTAGCTACCCGATAGTACTTTCCACCGCGCTCTGGCCGGGTATCAGTGGCAAGCACCTGATAACCCGCCGCATCCAAGCGCCTCTGAATCGCTTGCACCGCGTGAAAGGGGGTTACCGCTTCAGCCAAAAAGGCTTTCAAGCCAGAGATTTGCTCATTCATAGATTGCTTCATTGTCACACGCTACTTCGTTATGTTTTTGATGCTTGCATCCGTTTAAACAGACTGGAGGTATCCCACCGACCGCCGCCCATTGCTTGGATCTCGGCGTAATAGCTATCGACCAGGCGGGTCACCGGTAATGGCACATCAAGTTGCTCAGCGAGCGCTTGCACCAACCCTAAATCCTTCCTCATCCAATCAACCGCGAAGCCATGATCGTACTGGTCATCCAACATCGTTTGATATCGATTTTCCATCTGCCATGATTGCGCGGCACCTTGCCGAATCACATCGATCACCGCGCTGGTATCTAAGCCTACTCGCTCGGAGAAATTCATCGCCTCGGCCAAGCCTTGCACGATACCGGCGATGCAAATTTGATTCACCATTTTCGCCAATTGACCGCTCCCAGCCTCACCCAGCCTGCGCACACATCGTGCGTAGCACTGGATCACCGACTCAACCTGTTCGAAGGCCTCGCGCGTTCCCCCGCACATCACGGTCAGAACTCCCCTCTCTGCACCTGCTTGCCCACCCGACACAGGCGCATCGACAAAGCCAACGCCAGACGCTTGACAAAGGCCATAGAGCTCGCGCGCAAGATCTGCACTGGCGGTCGTGTGATCGACTAACACACTTCCTTTATGCATTTGACTCAAGACCCCGGTATCACCTAGCACCACCGAGCGCACATCGTCATCGTTACCCACACAGATGAACACCACATCAGCCGCCATCGCAGCCGCCGCTGGCGTCGCCGCGCAACGCCCTTGAAATTGTTCACACCAAGCTGTAGCTTTCGTGGCCGTGCGGTTGTAGACACACACGTCATGACCCGCTTGCTGCAGATGTCCGGCCATAGGATACCCCATAACCCCCAAACCAATAAAAGCGACCTTCACACGTTTTCTCCTGCAATCACAAGCCCGATTAATAAGGTGCCTAAGGCCAGTCGATACCATACAAATGGCATTAATCCCACCCTTTCGAGCAGACGCAAAAACAGACTAATGCACGCATACGCAGACAGTGCCGCAAACGCCGCCGCCGAACACAATAGCAGCCAATCTACGGCAGCACCCTGCCCGATTAACTCTAAGGTCTTGAGCAGTCCCGCACCTGCTATCACGGGTATCGACATCAAAAAAGAAGTATCTGCTGCGCGTTGATAACTCATCCCTAACAGCAGAGCCGCCGTAATCGTAACCCCCGAACGCGAGACTCCCGGAACGAGCGCCAGCGCTTGAGCCAAACCCATCAGCAGCGCCATGGCCCAAAATCCGACATACCAACGATCATCCGGGGACGCTCGTCGGTCAGCCAAGGCCAATAGGATCGCAAACGCCAAGGTGGTTGCGGCGATGACCGCGACCGAGCGCAGATGCGTTTCGATCCATTGATCAGCCATGAAACCCACAAGCACAGCCGGCAGAGTCGCCAGCGCCAAAAAGCCTATATCGTTCAGTGGCGCCCTATCAGCGCCCCCGTGTAAGGAAGCAATCGCGCCTTGGGCTAGCTGTATTAAGCGTAAGCGGTAGTAGCTGAGCACGGCCGCCAATGTGCCCACGTGAACAGCCACATCAAACGCCAAACCCTGATCGGGCCAGCCAAGAAGTTGAGCGGGGAGCACTAGATGCGCCGACGAGGAAATCGGCAAAAATTCCGTCAGCCCCTGAACCAGAGCCAAAATTATCCACTGCCAATCGCTCATTGCTGTGCTCTCTGCTCCGCTAGGGTAAGCCAACCGATATTGTTCTGACCATACAAGGGCTCAATGTGCAAGGCATCAATCACGTCGCCCTGCTTCAACCGGCGCTCCGCCACACCAAGCGCCAACTCGATTCGGGGCTCCAGCCAAGCCACCTGGCTCAAGCAACGCAAACGTTCATGGCTTTGCATACTAGCATTCATAAACAATGCGACTTTATTCGCCTGACAAGATGCCAGCAAGGCATCCGCATCTCCCACAACGAATCTAGGGTCTGAGGTTTGCTTGCAATCATCAAATACCGTCCAAAAATATTCGCCCACTTTGGATTCCACCGCGACCAAGGCTGGATAGCGATCCACAGTCTCGGCTCGGTTTATTCCCAGTGCGTTCAAACCTGAAAAATACAGCAACTCTAGGGTATTTAGCTCGATCACCGGACACCCTTTAACGTATGCAATCCCCTGAACCACACTAGCGGCCAATCGCGAACCTGTGTAAGAGCCCGGTCCTCGATTGAATCCCACCGCGTCGATTGGCGTTGCCGCCAAGCCGCCCACTGTCGAGAAGGCCTCACGCACCAGCGCCATGAGATCACGGCTGTTGCGCTCACTTGAATCACTTCGCACAACGAGATGGTTGCTCGTGTTACCAAGTACAAGTGTAGCGCTTCGCGTGGCAGTATCTAACAGCAGTATTCGAGTCATGCTAGAATTATCGCACACTCACTGCACGTAAACGACGATTTGAACTCTATTCTCAAGAAAATAAGTCTCGAAGCGCTAATACTTGCAGGGGGAGAAGGGCGGCGTCTGGGTGGCATCGACAAGGGGCTCGTAGCCGTAAACAACAAGCCTCTGGTAGAGCATGTAGCAAGCCCTTTCACTGACAACAACATTCCCGTCTCCCTCGTCGCGAACCGGTCTCTCAACACCTATGGCCAGTTATTTACTCATGTACTCACTGATCATGACACCTCCTTCCTTGGGCCACTTGCGGGGATCGCCGCACACGCCCCCCAAGTCAGCGCAGAATGGGTTGCCATTGTCGCATGTGACTTGATTTTTCTACCCCATAATTGGTTCAACTTAATGCTCGACCAGGCCCTAGCTGGACAGTGTCGCTTGGTATGCGCTCAAGATGCAGCGAGCGGCACTGTCGCCCTGTGTGCGGTTGCGCACCGGAGCACGCTCGCCAGCGCACAAACCCTGCTGGCGTCGGGGGAACACCGATGGCGCGCATGGCTCGAGCACAACCGTGCCAACACACGACAATTCCCCCCGCTCGAGTTGTTCAACATCAATACCGAAGACGACCTGCGGTACGCGAGGTGCCGCTTCTAAACCCAGGCTTACCAAGCGCCCGCGGCGTCCGCGTCGCTCTGCTTAAACGCAACCCATTTGGATTCATCGGCGTTCAATACCTGTTTCCACAGCATGACCCGAGTTTTCAGTTGGTCCATCAAAAATCGGGCCGCATCAAACGCTTCTGCGCGATGCCGAGCGCCTACGACCACAACCACGATCTCATCAGTAGGCACCAGGTCACCTACCCGGTGCTGGACCAACACACCACCGAGCTGCCAGCGGGATCGAGCCTGTTCAACGATTGCATGGATCGAGGCTTCGGTTAATTCGGGGTAGTGTTGTAAGCGCAAGATCTGCAAACGCCCGTCCGCTAGACTGTTGTCGAATTCGCGCACCAGACCAACAAAAACAACCACAGCCCCCAGGTCTCCCCGATCGCACTCATAATCACGCACGCTGGTGTAGGCCGCCGCTACGTCTAACATTTGCTGCGTCACAGCGACACAGTTCCCCTGTTCAAACACCATTATCCTCCCGTCACAGGCGGTAATAGCGCGACGGTATCCCCATCGGACAACACCCAGTCTAGCGGTTCAACTTTGTTGTTCACAGCGACCTTGAAAAAGGGTGTATTGATGACGGAATCCAGCCCCGGCGCCCGCTCACTTAACTCTTCAAGCAGCGCACTGACCCGCGTCTCGGGCCCTGCAAGCGACCACCGACTGCCCAGCTTCGATTCAAAATCGTTTAGGCATCCGAACAACAATAAGTCACCCTCAAGCATGCCAGTCTCCCGATTTTCCGCCCGACTTAGACACGAGCGCGACGTCGAAGGTGATACCTTTATCGATGGCTTTACACATGTCATACACCGTAAGTGCAGCGACCGACGCACCCGTCAGCGCTTCCATTTCTACCCCTGTGACCCCCCGAGTTTTGACCGCAGTGACAATCACTAGGTCATCACATTCCCACTCAAAATCAACCGTGGCTTTGGCCAGGGGCAAAGGATGGCAAAGGGGGATTAAATCGCTGCATTTTTTGACCGCTTGGATACCCGCTATTCGAGCAGCGCTAAACACATCGCCCTTACTGACCGTATCGTCGCGCAAGGCCTGAGCTACGGACGCAGGAAGCCGCAAACACGCCCGCGCCTGAGCGTGACGCTGCGTCTCGGGCTTGCCCGAAACATCCACCATCACCGCTTGACCACGTTCATCTAGATGCGTAAAACCCATATTACTCCTTAGCGACGAACCCGCAGGCAGTGCAGTTGGCGTCCTTCCTAACCTGTAACCTTAAGGTATTAAAACGCCAAGTATCAATACAAAATAAACCATCAAGGTTCTCACCCAAGAGTAAACGTATGACCTGGGTAGCTCCCAGCAAAGCCAAGGCACCCACCGAGGGCGCGAGGACCCCAAGCGTCGCGCAACCTGCGCGCGGGTCTGACCCTTTGCCCAAATAGCACTCCAGACACGCTTTATCGCGCTCATAGCCTTGTGCAACGAAGAGACGTCCCTCCATGGCGACCCCAGCCAAGTACAGCAAAGGGATCTCGCGCTGCAATGCCGCCTCATTCAAAATGCGGCCAGCACTGGGCGTGTCGGTGGCATCCACCAGCAAATCAAAATGCGTGGCTGGCAGCTCACTAATATGTCTCAGCTCACCGCATATTGCGGCTACTGAGGTGTCTGGATAGTGATTCGCCAACTTACGTGCTGCGACCTGTGACTTGAACAGGCCAATATCCTGGTCGTCGAACAGAACTTGGCGCGGGAGGTTATGTGCCTCGACCACATCATGGTCGATAAGCGTGATGTGGCCGATCCCTGAGGCAGCGAGATACCATAGCAAGGGGCAACCTATACCTCCGGCACCGACGACAAGAATGCGGGCACCGAGCAAGCGCTCTTGCCCCACAAGATCAAGCTCCGGCAGGACCAGTTGCCGGCTGTAGCGCAACAACTGCTCATCCGACAGCATGAGAACTCAGGCCCTCAGTGGCCCAAGCAGGCAGTAATGCTCGCTCTGATTGCATCCAGCGATCCAACACCCTCTACACGATGGTATTGCGGTGCAGAGTCGCCCGACATCGTCTGGTAAAATCCCACCAGAGGGGCTGTCTGATCGTGATACACACCCAAGCGGCGACGCACGGTTTCCTCTTTATCATCGTCGCGCTGCACCAGATCATCGCCAGTGACATCGTCTTTTCCCGCCACCTTCGGTGGGTTGTGTTCAACATGATACACTCGACCTGAGGCTTCGTGCACGCGGCGACCGCCGAGGCGCGCTACAATCTCATCGTCTGGCACCGCTATCTCGAGCACATGATCAATCGCCACACCCGCATTAACCAGGGCTTCAGCCTGCGGAATCGTACGCGGAAAACCATCAAACAAAAATCCATTCACACAATCGTCTTGCTGGATTCTTTCTTTGACCAAACCAATAATAATGTCATCGGAAACCAAGGCACCCGAATCCATTACGGCCTTGGCTTTCAAGCCCAACTCAGTCCCCGCTTTGACGGCAGCCCGCAACATGTCACCAGTGGAAATTTGCACGATACCGAACTGCTCCGTAATAAACTGAGCTTGAGTACCCTTTCCTGCGCCAGGCGCCCCTAATAAGATAATTCTCATACCTTTCCTTGTTGTTACTCGCCAAACTTGACCGTTTGACTGCATCCCCCAAAATCGAGCGAGCTACGATACACAGGGCTCAATCTAAGCACAACCCTACTAAAGACTAATATAGCCCAAAGCGGGCGTCATGACGGGGATTGTGATCCCTCTCTGTGCTTCGCTTCATCCCAGAGCTTATCTCGCTCTTCGTTCGAAAGAAAGCTCAGATTAAGCTGCCGCTCTGAACCCAGCTCCTCGTAATGCCGAACTCTCGATTCAAACTTACGATTACTCTGGCGTAACACTTGCTCTGCATCCAACCCCAACAAACGGGCCATGTTAACAACGCTAAACAAAATATCCCCAAGTTCATCCGCCACAGATCGAGCAGTGCCGCTTTCCAATGCGTGTTCAAACTCTGTGATTTCCCCTCGCAAGACGTCCAATACGGGCTCGACCTCGGGCCAGTCCAAACCGAATTGACTGGCGCGTTTTTGCAACTTTTGAGCGCGACTCAATGCCGGTAGGCTGAGCGGCACATCGTCCATCGCGCTACCTTGCTGCCGCGCATTTCGCTCACCCTGCTTGATCGCTTCCCAACGTGCTTTGACGGTGGCTTCGTCGATCTGCTCCCGAGCAACGACACTCGACCTGAGAGTGCCGTCTTGAAACACATGAGGATGGCGGCGCACTAATTTCGTCACGATGCCATTCACAATGTCATCGAGCCCGTACAAAGCCCTTTCCTGCGCGAGCTGGGCATAAAACACCACCTGAAACAACACGTCGCCCAATTCACCCTTGGCGCTCTCGTGGTCACCTTGTTCTAGCGCCTCGATCAATTCGTAGACTTCTTCTAGGGTATAGGGCACGATCGACGTCTCGGTCTGTTTCAGATCCCATGGGCAACCCGCCTCTGGATCCCGCAAGCGTTGCATTAAATAGCACAAATCATCGAGGTTATATTGCTGGGCGTCAGGCATTGGCGACACCCTCGCTTAAGCGCTGGGCGGAGATGACGTTGGGCAGGTGATTCAACTGCTGAAGCACTGAATCCAACACCACCAAACTTGCAAGCTCCAATTCCAGGCGCAAATAGGCCAGTTGCGTGCGACGATCGGTCTGAGTATTTACCGATAACATGTTAGCGCCGGCCTGTGACAACATCTCGGTCACATCCCTAAGCAAGCCTTTGCGATCATAGGCTCGAATTTCGATAATAACTTCAAGCCCTTTGATCTCGCCTTCTTCCCAGCGCACCTCGACCACACGATCAGGCGCGATATCAATCAATCGCAACCATCGATTGCAATCAACACGGTGTACCGAAACACCGCGGGAGCGCGTGACAAAACCGGCCACGCTGTCGCCCTCCTCAGGCCGACAACATCCCGCCCGGTGTATCCGACCTCGACTGCCTGTCCAACTTCGCAAACTGCTCTGGACCTCATCCGCTCGTTTTGGTGGGTCACTGGGCGGTGTCATTAAATTTTGCGCGACGGCCACAACACCTTGGGCCGACAGTTCGCCCGAACCGACAGCGACGTACATGTCCTCCACTGTCGGGCACTGAACTTTGCGCGCGATACGCTTGTAATCCAACGCGGTCATAGCCAATCGTTTAAAGGCTTTTTCGAGAAGCGCACGACCCGCGGCCAAATTGTCCTCTCGACGCTGGGATTTAAACCACTGCAACACCTGCGTTTTCGCTCGAGAAGTCACCACCCACTTTCCATCTGAATTCAGCCATTCCCGCTTTGGTGCAGCGTCATCACCCGTGAGGATGTGCACTCGATCGCCCGTTTGCAAGGGGTGATTTAAAGGCACCAAACTGCCATTCACGCGCGCCCCTTTGCAACGATGCCCAATTTGGGTATGCACGTGATAAGCGAAATCGATCGGGGTTGCGCCTTGCATTAAATTCACAATGTCGCCTTTGGGCGTAAAGACAAAAACCCGATCATAGCCCGTATCGAAAACTAACGATTCCGCGATACCGTTAACATCCCCTGTTTCATCGTGCCAACGCAGGGCTTGACGCAACCATTCGATTTTTTCTTCGTACGCAGAGCCTCTACTGTTGCGATCACTTTGCTTATAACGCCAATGCGCACAGACCCCGAGCTCTGCCTCGTCGTGCATTTCTTGAGTTCGGACTTGCACCTCAAGGACTTTCCCTTCAGGTCCAATCACCGCCGTGTGTAACGAGCGATAACCATTGGGTTTGGGATTGGCAATGTAATCATCAAATTCGTTGGGGATGGTGCGCCACAACCCGTGAATCACGCCCAAGGTGGTGTAACAATCTTTGACACTGGGGACCAGAATGCGGATTGCGCGAATATCATGGACCTGTGAAAAGCCAATCCCCTTGCGTTGCATTTTTTTCCAAATACTGAAGATATGCTTGGCGCGACCGCTAATCTCACTCGCGACCTTGGCTTCGTGAAGCGCCGTGTAGACTGTCTGAGAAACGCGTCGTATATAGCGATCTCGTTCTACCCGCTTGCCGTCCAGTAGTTTCGCGATGCGCTTGTACACCGCTGCCTGCGTGTAGCGAAAGGCCAGGTCTTCCAGCTCCCATTTCAGCTGACCTATACCTAATCGATGCGCCAATGGCACATACAGACCGCTGACTTCGGCCGCCAAGCGTTGACGCCGCTCCTCATCATTTTTCACAACTCGGATCGCAACCGTGCGCTCCGCAAGCTTAATCAAGGCCACTCTGACATCGTCGACCATGGCTACCAGCATCTGGCGCAAATTGTCGTTGGCTGACTGAGCCTGGCCCAACACCGCAGTTGTCTTGAACTGCTGCACGTCAGCGACATCCGCCATTTTCAACACCCCAACCACCAATCCCTCGACTGCAGCGCCAAACTGACGGCGCACAGCCTCGACACTGACTCGTTGTTCGCGAACCGCTCGGTATAACAAGCCAGCACACAAGGCGTGCACGTCGACTTTTAGCTCAAGCAAAACCACACCGATATCCAAACTATCCGCGATAAAGTTTCCGGATAGCGCCCAATCGTTGCAATCAACGCCCACTCGGTGCGATGCGCCTTGCAGGCAAGTCAAGGCCGATGCCACCACGTCAGCATCAGACGGCGAATAGAGTTCACTGAAACGGGCTTGCCAGGTCGCCATATCATGCCCTTGGGCAGAGTCTATTTGCGAGGATTCGCGCACCCAAACCATCGTTTGCTATCCCGCAAAAACGCCCGTCGATAGATAGCGGTCACCACGATCGCACACAATCGCGACAATCACCGCATTCTCAACTTCCCGACTCAGCCTCAAGGCACCCGCCATCACTCCGCCTGAGCTAACGCCGCAAAAAATGCCCTCCTCACGCGCCATCCGACGCATGGTCTCCTCCGCCTCTTGTTGGTCAATGTCGTAAATATGATCGACCGTGTCAGGTTTATAAATCGTTGGCAGGTAGGCTTCGGGCCATCGGCGTATGCCGGGAATGCTCGCCCCGTCGGCCGGCTGCAAACCAATAATTTGAATCGCTGGGTTTACGGATTTAAAAAACTGAGAGCAACCCATGATCGTACCGGTCGTACCCATTGACGCCACAAAATGCGTCACGGTACCCTCCGTTTGCGCCCAAATTTCCGGGCCAGTACCTCGAAAATGCGCCGCGGGGTTATCCGGATTACCGAATTGATCAAGCACCTTGCCGACCCCTTGAGCCTGCAGGCTCAATGCCAAATCACGCGCGCCCTCCATGCCATCGGCTTGGCTAACTTCAATCAATTCAGCGCCATAAGCCGCCATAGCGAGCTTGCGCTCTTCGCTCATATGAGCCGGCATAATCAATTTTAAATGGTAGCCTTTAATTGCGGCCGCCATCGCCAAGGCGATGCCGGTATTTCCAGATGTCGCCTCGATCAGCGTATCACCGGGCGCAATCTCGCCCCGCAATTCGGCCGCTTGAATCATATTAAGTGCGGGACGATCTTTGACCGAGCCCGCCGGATTATTACCCTCAAGCTTGGCCAAAATCGTGTTACTGGTAACGCCGGGCATACGCTGTAGGCGCACTAGGGGCGTGTTACCGATACACGATTCTATTGTGGGGTAATTCACCATACTCAGTTCTCCTTCAGACGTAGACTCGTTAGCTAGCCAATATGTAGTGCACAGCGAAAGCAAGCGCGTAGCGACGTTCGTCGCTCAGTGTAATCGAAATGCCAGTGCCTTGGGGCAAGTGTGTGTGCGCATCCCTCAATAAAGAAACCTGCGGTTGCCCCATGGGATTATTGAGCACTTCAATCGTCTGCCACTGAATAGCACCGCGCAGGCCCGTTCCCAAGGCTTTGGCGACCGCCTCTTTAGCGGCGAACCGTTTTGCCAAGAAATTGACGCACTGGTTACGCGCCAAGTACGCTTGCCATTCAGATGGTGTCAGAATTCGGCGAGCAAAACGGTCAGGGTGGCGCCTCACGGCCAACGCGATTCGCTCGATATCCACGATGTCAGAGCCTAAGCCCAAAATCATCTCCCTGCGCTCCTATTGCTGCTGCTGAACCTGCTGTTGCCACAAAAGGCGCGACTTGAACGGTGCCTTACCGACGTAGGGTCTCAGCAGATGTTCTAATAATTCGCGGGCTATGCGGCTCGCCCACGCCTCGGGATCGTGGCCTGCGAACGCCTCAAGCCAAACGCCTTGCACCACCCCAGAGCCCCCTGGTTGCGGCGCCTCGTACCAGCCCTCGTCTGCCACAAAATGGTAGCACTTATTGCGGTCGATTGCCTTGCCCTGTGCGTCAGAGCTAAGATCAGGGTCGGCACCCAAAGCCTGTAGCACCCGCCATTCGAACCGCCTAATCGTCACTCGAGGCGACGAGCCCGCGCTCAACGCTGCGAGCAATTTAGCATACTGGGCAAACAATTCGGGGTAAGATTCTTCTTCCTGCAGGATTCTCAGCAACAGTTCGTTGATATAATGAGCGGCATAATAGGCCTCGTTCGAGAGCGCGTGCGGGACTTGCAAGTCCTCGACATCACTCAGCAGTTTTAGACTGCCCCGCCCGTGATAACGCACCAGCAAAGGCCGAAACAACTGTAGACGCTGCGCCAACGTGCCACCAATACGCTTGCGTTTGGCGCCTTTTACAACACAAGAAATGCGTCCTTTTTCAGGCGAAAAGAAATCGACCAGCTCACTACTTTCCTGATAGGAGCGCTTACGCAAGACGAAGGCGGGTTGCTGAATCCCCTGGGCCATCGCTAATCAGCGTCGCCAAAACCTAGACTTTTCATGGCCCTTGCGTCATCTGACCAGTTTGCTTTGACCTTTACCCAAAGCTTGAGCACCACCTTGTGGTCGAACAGACGCTCCATATCCAGCCGAGCCTCCG
>JALRFH010000123.1 GCA_023253715.1 Halieaceae bacterium | reverse complement strand
CCCATCCATTCGGCAGCGGTTAGCGGATGTACACATCGGTCTCAGAATCATGCGTTACAACAGTATGCGCATGATGTCGGGTGGAGAAGACGGCTCGCTGCAGAAAGAGGCCATGATTTATAAGTTGTATTGGGCTTCGTGGCACCGCAATTTGGGTAAGTTGGCTATGGACGTACTAGGTCCTGAAAGCGAGTTGTTGGTGGATGCGCCTTATGAGTTGAACCGCTTGCAGTCCTTGTTCCTGTTTACCCGCGCCGATACGATTTATGGCGGCACTAACCAAATTCAACGTAACTTGATTGCTGAGCGCGCGCTGGGTATGCCCCGTGAGCCACGCGGTACGGCTTAATAAGGTATAACCCTATGTCTACAACCATTCCTAACTACGTTCCTGGCCATAACCTGTTGGCTGGTAAGTCTGTACTGATTACCGCCGCAGCCGGTGCGGGCATCGGCTTTGCCGCTGCGCAAAAGTCGGTCGAGGAAGGCGCGCGCGCACTCGTTATTAGCGACGTACACGAGGGGCGTTTAGCGCAAGCAGTCGAGACCTTGCAGGCCATGAACCCCGAATGTAAGGTCTCGGGTAAGCTGTGCAATGTGACCGTCGAAGATGATGTACAGGCGTTAATTCAGCACGCCGAAGAGGCTACCGGTGGTGTGGATGTGCTAATCAATAACGCGGGCCTGGGTGGTACCAAGCTGTTGGTCGATATGGCCGACGAAGAATGGGATCGCGTGTTAGATATTACTCTGACCGGTACCATGCGCATGACGCGCGCCATGATGCGGGTCATGCAAACCCGCGGTGCCGGGGTTATCGTGAACAATGCCTCTGTGTTAGGTTGGCGAGCCCAAAAAGAGCAGTGTCACTACGCGGCCGCTAAAGCGGGCGTTATGGCATTAACGCGCTGTGCGGCAATGGAAGCCGCCGACTTTGGTGTCCGTATTAATGCGGTATCACCCAGTATTGCGCTACATGCTTTTTTGAAGAAAACGACGCCGCCAGAGTTGCTTGAGAAACTGGCTGAAAAAGAGGCCTTTGGCCGAGCGGCAGAAGTGTGGGAAGTCGCGAATGTGATGATGTTTTTGGCATCGGATTATTCCAGTTACATGACTGGAGAAATTGTGTCGGTATCGAGCCAGCATCCATAAATAAATATGAACCCCTGTAGTGTGTTCAGTCACTGCAGAGTATAACTAAGACAAAGCGTGTAAAACGCAAGCAACAGCTGAGTGAGGGAAGAGATGTCAGAGCAAGTTTGGGATCGATCAGTTGAATTGTTAGTGGTAGGTACGGGTAACGGCGGATTAACCGCGGCGGTCTGTAACTACGAAATGGGCACCAAAGATGTGTTGGTCATTGAAAAGGCCAACGAAGTCGGTGGGACTAGTTCTTCGTCGGGTGGCGGTATTTGGATTCCCTGCAGCCACTACGCTCAGGAAGCTGGCGCTCAGGACTCGATCGAAGAAGCGCGCGAGTACTTGCGACAAACGCTGGAAGGCGAAGACGTTCCGCCGGAGCTGATCGATAACTACCTTGAAAACGGTCCCAAAATGCTGCGATTTTTACACGATCGCACGCCGGTTCGTTACGAATCGCTCGATCATTACCCAGACTATTACACCAATTTGCCAGGTGCGAAAGAGGGGCATCGCTCGCTCGAGCCTGCGCCCTTTATGGCCTCTGAGCTGGGAAGCGATTATAAGAAATTGCGCTACACCCACCACATGATGCGTATGTTTGGTTTGATTCACTTTACCCAAGTAGAAGCGCAGATTCTGATGGTGCAAATGCCTGGCTGGATTAAAGTGTTGATGAAAATGCTCTGGGATTACGCCATCGACATCCCCTGGCGTTTGCGCACCAAGATTTCACGTCGCTTATGCTGCGGCTCGGCGGGTGTGGGTCGCCTATTCTTGGCCGCCAAACAGCGTAACATTCCTATCGAACTGAATACTGCGTTCAAAGAATTAATCGTGGAAGACAACCGCGTTGTGGGCGCAGTCATTGAACAAAATGGCAAAACACTGCGCGTGCAAGCCAGTAAAGGTGTGATTCTTGCCTCGGGTGGCTTCGAAAAGAACCAGGCACTACGCGAGCAGTACTTGCCGGCACCCACCAATACCGAATGGAGTGCGGGCGCCGAGACCAACCAAGGTGACGCCTTGCAGGCTGGCTTAAACGTGGGTGCCAAAACACGTTTAATTAACGGCGCATGGTGGACGACCACCGTCTGTGTGCCCGACGAGCCTCAGCCTCGGTTGAGCATTATGGAAAAGTCCTTTCCGGGGTCTTGTGTCGTGAACAAAGCCGGCAAACGTTTTGCCAACGAATCGCAAAACTACATGGCTTTTCAGAAAGAGTTATTTAAAGCCCATACCGATGATAACCCCTGTGCGCCCGCCTACCACGTATTTGATGCGCGTTTCCGTCGCACCTACATTGCCGGCCCATTGATGACATCTGCTATGAAGCCTGATTGGACCATCCCGAAAAAATGGTTCGATACGGGTCTTGTCGCCAAAGCGAATACCATTCGCGAGTTGGCCGAGAAACTCGGTATTGACGCAGATGGTTTGGAAGAAACCGTCAAAAAAATGAATCACTATGCCGTTACGGGTAAAGACGAGGAGTTCGGCCGCGGTGATTCTGCCTATGACCGTTACTACGCCGATCCAGCGATTAAGCCCAACCCTTGTTTGGCGACCATCGATGAGGCGCCTTACTACGCGATGCGTATCGATGCGGGTGACTTTGGCACCTTGGGCGGCTTAGACACAACGGTTGATGCACAGGTGAAAGCCGAAGCGGGCGGTGTCATCGAAGGTTTGTACGCCGTGGGTAATGCTTCTGCGGCCCTGTTGCCAACCTACCCTGGTCCGGGCGCGACTTTGGGCCCCGCTATGACTATGGCCTATCAGGCGGCCAAGCACATCAATAACTACAAGGATTAAGTATGTTAGACCTAGAAGCCATCGAACTGATTAAGCAGCTAAAAGCGCGTTACTTCCGCTTCTTAGATACCGGCAACCAAGAGGGTTTGGAATCGGTGTTTGCCGAGGACGCGACTGCGCATTTTATTGGTGGACACTACGACATCGACGTGCAGGGACGCGATAAACTCTTAAAGTTTTATGCCTATTCGTTTACTGAAGAAAAGTTCGGCATGCACAATGGGCATCACCCCGAAATCAGTGTCGATGGCGACCATGCGACTGGCCTTTGGTATCTGCAGGATATCTTCATTAACTTGGAAGAAAACACCACAGTAATGGGCTCGGCTATTTACGAGGACACTTACGTCAAAGTCGATGGCGAATGGAAGATTAAATCCACCAATTACGAGCGCCTTTGGGAAGAAATTCACCCACGATCGGCGGATATCAAGTTGTTGGCGCGGCCGGTAAAAACCAAAAAATAAGCACCGTCTTATGATGAAAAGCCGAGCACTGACTCGGTTTTTTCGTTTTCAGGCTCTACAAAATACGATCGTGCTTAGGTCTTGCATGGAATAGATCTAATAATCGGCCTTTGCTATGATTTTGGCATCGGTGTGTAGCGCAGCCTGGTAGCGCACTTGCTTCGGGAGCAAGGGGTCGGAGGTTCAAATCCTCTCACACCGACCATCACTCAAAGGGTGCATACCGGACACATGGATAACGACGCTCGTTTTGCCCCGCTTTTGTGTCGGTTTGAGATAGTGGCGGCACAGTGATGAAATCTTCGTCATAATAGACGCTTACGACGTTGTTTACAGAGGCTATGCGCTATGCATCACCGCGGTACCGTGCTGGTTTTGATAGGCCTGATCATTGGCGGGTGCACTGTCACGCCTGAGGTCCAGACGACCTGGATTTCAAGTTCGAGACCAGCCATTGAATTGGATTCGGCTCTCGCGCAATGCCAGCAGGAAGTCACTCCAATAATGGTTAAGGTGCGAACGGAGTTTATTCTTGAGGAAAACGCCCAGCGGCGTGAGTGTGAGAAAGCCATTCGGCAATCTCCCGAAGCCAAGGCCACGTATGTCGATGACGGCTTTGGTGGCTTGAAGTCTTTGGACGACGACGCGATCGCCGAGATGTGTGAGCCATCTTTGGGCGAACGTCGACGCCGCGAAGCTGAGATTGCTGCGCTGCAGCAAAGCGCGATGGCACCCTGTATGGCGCGCATGGGTTATGATTTGGTCACCGCGACGCTCTAAATTTTTGCCTCTCTAAGAGACTGATTTGATCGGGCCCTCTATGTGATGAATTCTGATTGAGCATGTTGTTGTTTCGAAAAAGGAGAGGTTAGTCAAAATAGCGCTCATCTAAAAGAGCTGAGAGCGTCGACTTGCGCGATTTAAATTTCCAGCCTTCGGCCGTTTTAACCACGACATCCTCGTAAATACCCGTTGCCACCAGTTCGCACGGGGCGCTGAAATCTAGGCTCTGTTTCGTATATAACAGCATGCTGCGTACCCGTGCCTCTGATTCTGACGAAGGAAAGACTAAGGGATTTAACAAAAAATGCCCCACCTGAAACTCAGGGTCGCGTTGAGCTAAGCGCTCATCAATCCATGCTTTGATTTGTGCCTTGCCCGACGAGTTGCCCACTTGAGTATGCATTTCGGCGTCGCCGGTAAATAACTCAATGACCAGATCAGCCCGAGCGGCATCCATGCCGTGGCAGTATCGAGCCAGCAGTTCGTGAATGGCGAGCGTGTCTTCGGCGGTGAGCTTAGTGGCCATTAGTCTGTATGGTCCTTGAGTCGATCGCAATGAGCGATTAATTTTTATCGGGAACTTGGGTACAGCTTTTGATGACTCAGGCTAAAAAATTAAAGAATAATAGGCAAGGCCAATAAGGACTATGCAATGCCGTATCAAAAAGCACGATTCATTGTAGGAACAGGACGGTGCGGTTCGACCATACTGTCTAAAATGATGAACTTACATCCCGATGTCGCTGTTCTATCCGAGTTCATGGTGTCGATGGATATCGTCAACAGACTAGGCCAGCGAAAAATATCCGGCGCAGATTTTGCCGATTTACTCGACTGTGGTGTCAAAGCTGGCGCTGGCGAATACAAGCGTATTGTGAATCATCTGCGTACCCCAGAGATCATGTATTTGGGGGGTGCTGATAATTTGCCTGAAACCGCCGAGGGTTACAAAGACGGCGTGTTTCCAGAAATCTTACTCATTCCGCTTTCGCAGTTGTTCGATGATCCCGAGCCCGTGTTTCACGAGCTGATTGCGCTGGCTAAGCAGTTGCCCACCCAGTTACTGAGCGAGCAATACCGCATCATTTTTGAATGGTTGTGCAATAAGGCGGGTAAAACGATTTGGATTGAACGTAGCGGTGGTTCTATTTTTTGCGTTGAACCTTTACTCGAGCTCTTCCCAGAAGCTCAATTTTTATATCTGTACCGAGACCCCCTAGCTGTCGCGCTGTCGATGCAGCAGCACAATCATTTTCGCGTCATGACTTTCGAAATGTTGGATCTGCAAACTGAAGAAGGTATTCGTTGGGGCGATTTGAATGAAACCGATTTGAACAACCGCAGGCCGATGTCTGAGCGATTGGCGTCGGTTATGCGTCACCCCGTACCACTCGAGCCGTTTTTGGAAAACGTCAGAGATACGTCGCTCGCAGGCCTAGCTGCGGTTGATAAGCTAACCGAGGCGCAGTATCGGGCGGTGAGTTTTGAGCGCATTATGGCCCAACCCAAGGTTGCACTTGTTGATGTAGCGGATTTCTTTGGCTTGAGCGCCGACGAGGACTGGTTAGATCGTGCCGCTGCTTTACTCAATCCAGACCAGCTGGCGAAAAAGCCCGAGGATGCGGCGCTTCGAACCTTGGCCGACGAGTATTGTGGTGAGGCGATGCGTCGCTTACGCGCGTTGGATCAGCACGTTGTTTAAGTGCGGCGCGACGGGTGTTTGTATTGCAGCGGTGCTGTAGTCTCTGGAACATTTAATAATAAAAGGGGTAGGTTATGTCTGAACAAGAACAAAAAAATAAAGAGCTTACGCGCGCCTTTTTTGAGCTGATGGATGCAGGCGATGCTGATGCGATTGCCGACAGCTATGCCGACGATGGTTATGTGCAAACCATGGGTAATACCCTGATTTCAGGCAGGCGAGGGAAAGAAGAAACACGCGTGTTCGCCGGTGGTATTCTCTCGGCATTTCCAGAAGGTTTGAAGTTCACTATTCATTCGATGACGGCTGAAGCAGATCGTGTTGCTGTTGAGGCTTCCTCAAAAGGCATGCATGTATCGGGGGTCCTCTACTCCAATGAGTACCACTTTTTATTTCGCTGGCGCGACGAACAGTTAATTGAACTCAAAGAGTACATGGATACTGAAATTGTTACTGATGTTTTGTGCGGTGGGGTAAAGCCTGAATAGCAGGCTAAAGACAAATTAACTGGCGTTCATCATAGCCGAATCGGCTCTTGGCCTCTCCCTAAAAAGACATATTGATATATTTACATATCATTTAATATACTGTGATGACAATGG